>NZ_JBFBIV010000019.1:0-125745 GCF_040702025.1 Streptomyces sp. NPDC088194
GGCCCGTTCCGGGCGGGGAGGTCCTCAGCCGCCCGTCGGGTGGCCGGCGGGCCGGGCCGCGACCGTCAGCGTGACGGGCAGCGGCGCGATCGCGTGCAGCGCGTCGCTCTCGAATCCGAGCGACCCGGCCACGGTCCCGGGGCGGTCGCCGCTCAGCCGTACGGTCACGGTGACCGAGCGCCCGGCCGGGACGGTGACGGTGCCGCGGCTCAGCGAGAGCCACGGCAGGTGGACGGGTCCGGCCTGGTCGTAGCCGGTGAGCCGGTAGGCGCCGGTCAGGGAATCGTCCGCGGTGACCCCGCCGACCGAGTAGAGCCCGGTCGCCCCGGCACCGTAGTACTGCGGCCCCGGCAGGTCCGGCAGCTGGGCCCACCAGTCGGCGGCCGGGTCGTAGGCGAAGGCCCGGGCACTGGCGGCCTGGCCGTCCTCGACGATGCCGCCCGCGACGACCAGTTCGCCGTTCGCCGTGGCGGCCGTCGCGCACTGCGCGTCGACGGGCAGCGCGGCGATACGGTGCCAGCGGTTCGCGGCGGTGTCGTACCCGAAGGCGTCCGTGGTGGCGCCACCCGCGGTGACGCCGCCCGCGCAGTACAGCTGCCCGCCGGTCGCGCCGCACTGCGTGTTCATGATGTTCTCGGGGTAGTCGGCCGCCTTGCTCCACGTGTCGGTCGCGGGGTCGTAGACCGCGACGACGGCGGTGGCGTCGGCGCCGGTGGTGAGCCCGCCCACCTCGTAGATCCTGCCGTCGAGCACGGCGGTGGCACCGGCGATCGTGTACGGGTCGGGCGCGGCCTCGGTCCAGCTGTCGGTGGCCGGGTCGTAGACCTGGGTCGCGGGCTGCACCGTGAGCAGGGGTCCGACACCGCCGGTGACGTAGAGCTTCCCGCCGACGAATCCGGACCCGGCCGCGGCGACGGCGTGGGGTGCGTCGGCCTTCCGCTGCCACGCGCCGCTGCTCGGGTCGTAGGCGTAGAAGGTGTTGGTGACGTCCTCGGTCCCGGCGCCCAGGCCGGCGTAGACGACGCCCTGGTCGGTACCGGCGACGCCCTGCACGGACGGGGTCGGCAGATCGGGCAGGCCGGTCCAGGCCGGCGCCGGGGCACCGGTCCGCGCGGCGGCCGGGGCCGTGGAGGTCCCGTGCGGGGCGGCGGTCCTCGTGCTGCCGATGCCGTGCCCGGCCCGGGCGGCCGCGGCCAGAACCGAGGCCAGCGGCCGGGCGGTGCCCTGCTTCAGCGGCACCGCCTGCTTGGTGGCGGGGACCCCGGACGGCGCGGACGGCGTGCCAGCCGATGCGGCGCCGTCCGATGCGAACTGGTCGATGCGGACGGTCGCGGGGCCGTCCCCGGAGTTGGTGAGGGTCAGCTTCCTGGTCGCCGAGCCGTGCGGGCGCACGGTCGCGCGGCCAGCTTCACCGAGGCGCGCGCCTGGTCGTAGTAGACGAGCGAGCCGGTGACGGTGCGGTGACCGGTGGCAGGGGAGAACAGCCAGTAGAAGGCGTCGGAGCCGCCGCCGGGTCCCGACCCCGCGGCCGAGGTCGCGCCCGCGGTGGTGCCCGCCACGGCGACGGACACGCCGTCGAGCGGACGGCCGGTCCGCGCGCTGGTCACGTCGCCGGCCACGAGGGTGCCCTTGTCGAGGTGCAGCCACGCCTGCGCGAGGGAGACGTCGGCGATGTCCCACCAGCCCACGGCGGAGTTGGTGTAGTGGAAGCGCAGCCGGACGGACCGGTCGTTCCCGGCGGCCGGTACCACGGCGTGCTGCGCGCCGGACTCCCTTCCGTCGCCGGTCCAGACGGTCTGCCAGGTCGCCCCGCTGTCCGCGGTGGAGTCGATGCTCGCCAGACCGCCGGCCTGCACGGTGCGGAAGGCCAGCAGCAGGGACTTGCCCGCCGGCAGCGCCGTCGCGGGGGTCAGCAGGGTGGAGTCGGTGTCGCCGCCGGACATCGCGGACGCGAAGCCGAGCGTGGGGTCGGCCGTCCAACTGGACGGGTCGGGGGCGTGGAAGGTCCAGGGATCGCCCTTCGCGCTGGTGGTGCTCCAGCCCGCCGGGAGAGTGCCGGTGGCGAACTTCTCGGTGGCGGACGTGGCCGTCTTCTGGGTGTAGCCGGGGGCCGAGCCGTCGGACGCGAGCAGTTGCGCGTCGAGCCCGATGTCGTGCGCGACGTTCCCGGAGCCGACCTTCACCTGCACGTCGCGGTGGGTGTAGCCGGGGATCGCGGAGGTCACGTGCAGGGTGTAGCTGCCGTTCGCCGGGACGTCCACGGAGTAGGCGCCGGTGTAGAAGTCGCTGCTGAAGGGCGCCGTCTCGGAGCCGTCGTCCAGGGCGAGGGTCGCGCCCAGCGGCCAGCCGTGGCCCGAGGCGTCGGTGACCTTGCCGCTGAGCGTGACCATCGCCCGGCGGGCCAGCACGAAGTCCCCGGCCGTGGTCGTGCCGGTGGTGACGGTGGCGGCGTGCGCGACGGAGGTCCAGCCGAACTCGGCCGCGGTGACGGTGTAGTCGCCGACCGGCAGCGGGAGGCTGTACGTGCCGTCGCCGCGGGTCGTGGTGCGGCCGGACCCCGCCCCCGTCGCGGTCACCCGCACTCCGCCGACGGGCGCGCCCGCCTCGTCGGTGACCTTGCCGGCGACCGTACCGAAGTCGGTCGCCGCGAAGGCGGTGGTGCCGTCGGGGGTGCCGAGCCCGGTCGGGCCGTCGTAACCCGGGCCCGCCGTGCACAGGTAGGCCGTGGTGCAGGTGCCGTTGGAGCCGGAGGTGACGTCGTTGAGCGCACCGGGCCGCGCGTACGGGAAGGTGTTCGGGTGGCCGTGGTCGGCTATCGGCCCGGCCAGCGCGTAGACGGATGCGATGACGGGGGCCGCGACGCTCGTGCCGCCGTACTGCGCCCAGCCGTCGCCGCTGCTGCCGTAGGTGTCGTAGACGGCCACGCCGGTGTGCGGGTCGGCGACGGCGGAGACGTCCGCGACGGACCGGTTCCCGCAGCCGGTGTCGGTCTGGAAGGACGGCTTGGGCACGTAGGCGGAGCAGCCGGAGCCCGCGCCCGACCACGCCGTCTCGGTCCAGCCCCTCGCGGTACCGGCGTCCCTGGTCAGCGCGGTGCCGCCGACGGCGGTGACCTCAGGGGCCGCCGCCGGGAACTGGACGCCGTATCCGTCGTCACCGGAGCTGGCGACGACGGCCACGCCCGGGTGGTCGTAGTGGGCGTCGGCGAACGCGGCCTCGGTCCCGTCCTCCGAGCCGCCGTAGCTGTTGGAGATGTACGTGGCGCCGAGCGCGGCTGCCTCGTCCACGGCCGCGGCGAGGTCCGCGAGGGAGGCCGAGTCGGCCTCGACCAGGAGGATGTCCGCCTCCGGGGCGACGGCCGACACCATGTCCAGGTCGAGCGAGGTCTCGGTCGCCCAGCCCGCGTCGGGGGTCGGGTAGCCGTTCTGCGAGCCGCGCTGGTCGACCTTGGTGAACTGGCCGGGCTGGAGCGCGGGCAGGCCGAACTGCGTGCGGTAGACGGCCAGGTCGGCCGCCGCGGTCGGGGCGTCGTAGGCGTCCACGATGGCGATGGTCGCGCCCCGGCCGCCGTCCGCCGGGAGGTGGTACGCGCTGAGCAGGTCGCCGGGGCCGTAGCCGGAGGGCGCGACCGCCGCGGCCTTGACGCCGGTGCCCGCGGCGGTGCCGTCGACCCGCTTGGCGAAGCAGCGGGCCACGCCCTTCGCCTTGGGGGCCGCGCAGGACGACGTGACGGCGCCGGTGCGCTTGGGGGCGCGCGAGCCGGGGGCGGTGGACGTGTGGACGGTCGTGCCGGAGGGCTTGCCCGCGGGCTTGCCGGCCGGGGCTTGCGCCGCAGCGGCCGTTGCAGCCGGGGCCGTTGCCGGGGCTGTCGCCGGCGCCGCGGATTGCGGCGCGGGTCGCGGCGCGGCGGCCTCGGCCGTACCGAGAGGGCCCGCGGCGCCCACCGCGAGGGCGGCGGCGAGGAGGACGCCGAGGGCGCCCGCGGCTCGTCGTCGCCGGGTTCGTCCGGGCGGGGGGCCGCCCGCGCCGTGGGGGAGGGAGGGAATTCGCACCTTGCCACCAAAGTGGTCGGGGCGGCCGGGTACGCCGCCGGGTCGATTCGTGTGGGGTGGGAAACCGGGCAGTCGGGGTCAGGTCGCGGCAGCGATGCTTCTCGCCGGAGATCACGCAGGTCAAGAGCGCTCTACGCCAGTGTCGTAAAGTGCTATGTCAGCGGCGGGAATTGCTGTCACACTCGGCGGATGCTCAACGTCCTCGGTCTGACCGCCGCCGAACAGGCCCTCTACGAGCTGCTGTTGACCCGGCCCTCGGTCACCGAGGCCGAACTCGGGCCACCGCCGGAAGCCGCAGGAGCCGAGGGCGGGGCCGGGGCCGGGGCCGGAACCGGGGCCAGCGCCGGAGCAGGAACCGAGGCCGGAGCCGAGGCAGCCGCCGGTGCCGCGCCGGGCACCGCGGTGCGCGCCAGACTGCGCCGGCTGGAGCAACTCGGCCTGGTCGCCCGGCTTCCCGAGGACCCGCCGCGCTACGTCGTCGCCCCACCGGGCGACGCCCTGGACGAGGTGCTCTTCGCGCGGGACCGCGAACTGGCCGCCGCCCGGAGCCGGGTGGCCGAACTCACCGCGCGCGCCGCCCGTCCGCCGACCGTCACCGACCCCCTCGACCTGGTCGAGATCGCCCACGGCCCCGAGGCGGTGACGCGGTGGCACGAGCGGCTCCAGCGCGGCGCCCGCAAGGAGATCAGGGCCTTCGACTCGCCGCCGTACATCAACGACCACCACGCCAACCCGCTGGAGTTGGAGCAACTGCGGCGCGGCATCCGCTACCGCGCGATCTACGACCGGCGCGCCCTCGGCCTTCCCGGCGGAGTCGCGTTTCTCGACGACTTCACCTCGGCGGGGGAGATCGCCCGGGTCGTCACCGACGTGCCCATCAAGCTCGTGCTGAGCGACGAGCCGCTGGCGATGCTGCCGCTGCGCGAGGCGGCCGCCCGCGGGGACTGGCTGATCGTGCACGGCTCCGTGCTCTACGACGGGCTGTCCGCGCTGTTCGAGACCTACTGGGAGCGTGCGCTCCCGCTCCGGTTCGCCACCGGCCCGGGCGACGGGCCGCAGGACGGCCCCTCCCCGCTCGACCGGGCCCTGCTGACCCTGCTCACGGCGGGCCACACCGAGGACGTCATCGCCGAACACCTCGGCTGGCACAAGCAGACCGTCCGCCGCCACCTGGCCGACCTGATGCGCCGCCTCGACGCCACCTCGCGCTTCCAGGCCGGCTACCAGGCGGTGCGCCGGGGCTGGCTGCGCCCGGACCACGAAGCCCCCGGGGGCGCCGCCGATGCCGGACACTGACGACCGCCGCGGGCTCGCCGCCCCCGAACGGGAGGGCGCCGCCGGGCAGTTGCGCGCCCTCGGCGTCGGGGCGGCCGAGGAAGCGGCGTACGAACTGCTGCTCGTCCACCCCGCCGCCGAACTGGCCGCCTTCTGGGACCGCCCCGAGGATCTGGGCGCGACGCTGGCGGCGCTCGAACGTCAGGGCCTGGCCGCGCGCGAACCGGGGCCCGTCCCGCGCTACCGGCCCGCGCCCCCGGCGATCGCGCTGGGCAGGCTCGTCGCGGAACGCGAGCAGCGGCTGCGCGAGGCCCGCGAGCACCTGGCCGAGTTGACCGACCGCTACCACCGGCGCCAGATCGCGGCGCCTGACCCGGAGGTGGTCGTCGAGGTCGTCACCGGCCGTGACGCCGTACTCCAGCGCACCGCCCAGGTCCAGTGGCGGGCCCGCGAGCAGATCCGCTGCCTGGACGACGCGCCGCGGGCCCGCGGCGCCCTCGCCGACGATCTGCGGCTGCTCGGGCTCGGCATCGACCTCCGGGCGATCTACGGCAGTTCGGCGATGGAACGGGCCGACGCGCTGAGCGAGGTCGAGCGACTGGCCGCCGCCGGGCAGCGCGTCCGGGTGCTGCCCGCCGTGCCGATGCGGCTGTACCTGGTGGACCGGGAGGTCGCCGTGGTGCCGCTGCACGGTGCCGCCCGCGCGGCCGGGCACCGCGACGACGCGGGTGCCGGGCTCGACGCCGTGGTCATCGTGCACCCCTCGATGCTGCTGGACGCCCTGTCCGGCCTCTTCGAGAGCCTGTGGGACCGAGCCCTGCCCCTGCCGCTCACCCTCGGCGAACCGGCGCAGGCGGCGCGGATGGCGCAGGCGGCGCAGATGTCGGGAGCCGCGGAGACAGCGGCGGCGGGGGCGGCGGGGGCGGCGACCACGGCGGCGGCCCCGGACACGGCGGCCTCCGAGGACGGCAGGCTGCTCTCGCTGCTGCTGGCCGGCCTCACCGACAAGGCGAGCGCCCGCCAACTCGGCGTGAGCCAGCGCACCGTCCAGCGCCGGGTCGCCGCCCTCCTCGATTCCCTCGGCGCCCGCACCCGCTTCCAGGCCGGCGCCCGGTTCGCCCTCCACGGCCTCGACCCGGGCACGCCCCCTCCCTCGGCACCGCCGGGGACCGCACCCGGGCCCTGACGCGGCGGGGCGTCACCTGGCCGGGTGGGCCTCGGCGTTCCGGCTCAGCCGCGCAGGGCGGCGCCGGTGTCGTCGGGTGCGGCGTCGACCGCGTCGTAGTCGCTCTTGGAGGTGTTCGCGAGCGGTACGTCGAAGCGGGTGGTGGCGGCCATCCACTTGGCGAAGACGGTGTCACCGCGGGCGGTGAGCGCCTCGTACAGGCGCAGGCTCAGGTCGCGGCGCACCTGGTCGTAGGCCGGCACCTCGTGCACGTTGGTCAGCTCGTGCGGGTCCCTGCGCAGGTCGTAGAGCTCGTTGACGGACTCGGGGTTGACCACCAGCTTGAAATCCGGGGTGCGCAACATGCGCTGCTGGTAGTGGAAGTGGTGGCCGTGGAACTCCGCCACCAGGTCGGTGCGCCAGTCCGCGGCCTCCTGACCGTGCACCAGCGGCAGCAGGCTGCTGCCGTCGACAGCGGCCGAGGGATCGAGGCCGGCCAGGTCGAGGATCGTGGCGGTGCAGTCGGTCAGGGTGGTGAAGTGGTCGTCGACCCGGCCGGCGGGGGCGCCGGGGACGCGGAGCAGTCCGGGGATGCGGTAGATGTCGTCGTACATCGCCGGGCCCTTGTCGTTGAGGCGGTGGGCGCCGGTGAACTCGCCGTGGTCGGCGGTGAAGAAGACCGCCGTGCGGTCGGTCTGGCCCAGCTCGTCGAGGACGTCCAGCACCCGGCCGATCTCGGCGTCGATCATCGAGACGTAACCCCAGTAGACCGCGATCAGTTTGCGCCACTCGTCGGGGGAGAAGCTGTCCGCCGACCAGTAGGTGCTGTACTGCTGCTGGACCGGCGGCTTGCCCTGGAAGTTCTCCGCGAACGAGTCCGGCAGCTCGACCACGGCGGGGTCGATCAGGTCGTAGTACTCGTCGGGGATGAGGTACGGCAGGTGGGGGCCGTAGAAGTGCAGGGAGAGGTGGAACGGGCGGCCGGTGGCGGCGTAGCCGCGCAGCATCTCGATGGCGCGGTCGGCGAGGAAGTGTTCGAAGGTCGCCTCCACCGGCTGGTCGAGACGGGCGGCGAGGAGGTGGCCGGGGCGGTCGCCCGGCAGGGTGCCGCGTATGCGGTCGCGGATGCTGACCGGGGGCAGGCCGCGTGCGGCGAGCCAGTCCTGGTACTCGCTGTTCAGCACCGGGTTGATGGCACCGGGCAGGTACGGCCCGTCGAACCCGAAGTCGGCGGGCCGGCGCGTCTCCCCGACGTGCCACTTGCCGACCTGCCCGACCTGGTAGCCCGCGCCGCGCAGGGCCTGCGAGAAGGTGAACTCGTCCTCGGCGAGGTCGGTGCGGTAGCCGATGTTCCACTCGTCGTTCGCCAGCAGGCGGTGCCGGAACGGCGACTTGCCGGTCAGCAGGCTGGCGCGGGCCGGGGTGCAGATGGCGGTGGGGGTGAAGGCGTGGGTGAAGCGGGTGCCGCCGGCGGCGAGACGGTCCAGGTTCGGGGTGCGCGCGTGGGGGTTCCCGTACGCGCTGATGGTGTCGATGCGGTGCTGATCCGTCATCAGGAAGAGGATGTTGCGGGCCTGTCGGGGCGTGTCCATCAGTGCTCCTGGGGTGGAATGCGGCCCCCGGCGTCGTCGCGGGGCGCGGTGCGGTAGGGGTGGTAGCCCTCGAGGATCGGCGAGTTGTGGTAGACGAGGGCGAGGGCGCCGGTGACGGCGGCGGTGTCGCCGGCCCGGGCGCGGCCCACCTGCACGCTCTCGCGCATGGCCGGCAGCAGGTGGGCGTCGAGGGCCGCGGTGAAGGCCCGCTCCGCCTCCGGCGGGGCGTACGCCAGCATCCCGCCGAGGACGACGCGGGAGATGTCCATGGTCGTCACGGCGGCGCCGACGGCGCGGCCGCAGAGTTCGGCGGCCCGGGTCAGCTCCTCGGCGAGCGCGGGGTCCGCGGCCAGTTCGGAGAAGGGCCGTCCGGCCCGCTTGACGCGGGCGCGGCGCAGCAGCACCGGCAGCGCGGTGTACGTCTCCAGGCAGCCCCGGGCGCCGCAGCGGCAGGCGGGCCCCTCCGGGTCGATCCGCACGTGGCCGACTTCGCCGGCCGCGCCGGTCGCGCCGCGGTAGAGGCGGCCGCCGATCACGATGCCCGCCCCGACGCCCTCGCCGAGGTGGAAGTAGAGCAGGGAGCCGGTGACGAGGTCGGTGCCCCAGCCGGTCTCGGCGAGCGCGGCCAGGCGCAGGTTGTTGTCGACGTGCACCGGCGCGTTGAACTCCGCGGTGAGGCGGTCGGCCGCCACCCGCCAGGCGGCGTCGGGGGCGGACTGCCCCACCGGTCCCGCGACACCCATGCCGATGCCGGTGAGGTGGGTCGGTTCGATGCCGTGCTCCTGGTAGAGGCGCCGCACCTCCTCGATGGCGATCCGCGCCCGGTCGAGCCAGTTGAGGGCCGCCCGGTGGCTGCGGACCGCGGTGCCGACGATCTGCTGCTGCGCGTCGGCGACGGCGACCGCGGTGGACGCGATCTGGAAGGCCACGCCGATGGAGCGGACGCTGCCCTGGGACAGGACGACGAGCCGGGTGGGGCGGCCGGGCCCGGCCCGGCGCTCCTCGGCCGCGGGCCGGTCCACGACCACCCCGTCGGCGAGGAGTTCGGCGACGATGCTGGAGACGGTGGCGCGCGACAGACCCGTGCGCGCGATGATCGCGGCCCGGCTGATCGGCCCGGAACGCAGCAGGGCGAGGACCTGCTCAGTGTTCAGGCGCCGCACAGATCCCTTCATATTTTGTCAATCTCCTCGACACAATCCAGGGGGACGGAGCGGGTCTCACCGTACACAGATGCCTGGTGATCGCAAGTTCGCGACTCACCGTGAAATTAATTATGTCCAAGTTGTAGACAGAAAAAAACGGGTCCCGCACGCTGTTCCGCACGGCGAACCACCGAGCGCAGGGACAGGGGACAGGTCATGGTCATGGGCCGAATGGACACCGGGTCCGGGAGAGGCGCCGGGTCCGGCAACGCCAGAGGCAACGGCAGAGGCGGAGGCAGCGGCAGCGGCACCGGCCGCGGCACCGGGTCCGGGGGAGGCACCGCCCTTTCGGCGCCTCCGGCGCGGTCGGCGGTCCTCGCGGTCGGGCTGGCCGGCAGCGCCGTCGGGCTCATCTACGGATACGACACCGGCGCGCTCGCCGGAGCCCTGCTCTCCCTGAAGCGCGACTTCGGTCTGAGCACCCACATGCAGGAGACGGTCACGTCCGCGGTCGGGGCCGGCTCCGTCATCGGCGCGGTCCTGGCGAAGTCGGCCTGCGACCGGCTGGGCCGGCGCCGCACCATGTACGCGGTCTGCATCGGGTACGTGGTCTTCTCCGCGCTGTCCGGCCTCGCCCCCGACCTGGCCACCCTGCTCGTGGCCCGACTGCTGCTCGGCGTCGCCATCGGCGGTTCCGTGGTCGCGGCGCCCGTGTTCGTCGGCGAGTCCTCCCCCCTGCACCTGCGCGGCCGATTGCTGGTCTGCTACCAACTCGCCACCACCGTGGGCATCGCCGCGTCGTACTTCGCCGACCTCGGGCTGGCGAACGGCGGCCAGAACGACTGGCGGTGGATGCTGGGCATCTCGGCGCTGCCCGCCGCCGTCGTCACCATCCTGGTGGCCCGCCTGCCGGAGACCGGCCACTGGTACCTGATGCACGGCCGCGCCGAGGAGGCCGCGGTGTCCCTCGCGCGGACCCGCGGCGCCGAGGAGGTACCGGCGGAGTTGGAGCGGATACGCGCCTCGCTGGCGGCCGGCAAGCCCGGCACCGTACGCGAGTTGCTGCGCCCGCCCTACCGGCGCGCGGGCCTGTTCGTGGTCGGGCTCGGCTTCTTCGTCCAGGTCACCGGGATCGCCGCGATCGTCGCCTACAGCCCCCTCATCTACAAGAAGGTCGGCTTCACCAGCGACCACGCCGCGATCATGGTCACCGCGATGGTGCAACTCGCGGCGATGCTCGGCGAAGTGCTGGCACTGGTGCTGGTGGAGCGGGCCGGCCGCCGCCCCACCCTGCTGACCGGCATCACCTTGATGGCCGTGGCCAACGCGGTGCTGATCGCCGCCTTCGCCTGGGGGGTCGGCCGTGGCGCGACCGAGGTGATCGCGGTGACCGGCGTGGTCCTGTTCCGGATCGGCTACTCGGCCGGGTTCGGCGCCATGGTCTGGGTCTACGCCTCCGAGGCGCTGCCCGCGCGGCTGCGCTCCACCGGCGCCTCCCTGCTGCTCACCGTCGACCTGCTCACCAACCTCATCATCACGCTCACCTTCCTGTCCCTGCTCACCTCGCTCGGCGGCGTCACGGCCTTCGGGCTCTTCCTCGCGCTGTGCCTGGCAGCCGCCGTCTTCGCGCTGCGGTTCGCCCCCGAGACCCGAGGCCGGACCCTCGACGAGGTGGAGGGCTTCTGGAAGCGGGGCGGCCGCTGGCAGGCCGACTGAGGCGCGGTCCGCTGAAAATCCGTCCGTGCCGCCGCCACCTCGACGGGCACCCCACCCCACCCCGTCCCACCGTTCCGGAACCGAGGAGACCTCGCATGCACCGTCCGCAGCCGAGCCGCCGCAGTGTCGTCGGCATGTCCGCAGTCCTCGCCGCGAGCAGCACGCTCGCCGGGCAGCTTCTCAACGCGTCCGCGGCGTCGGCGAGTTCGCCCGGGCCGGCGGGTTCGGCAGGTCCGGCCGCGGCGGGCTGCCGGGTCGGGCGCGGCGGGCGCGCGCAGGGGCACGTCGTGTGGTGGGCGGCGTCCGACACCTCCCAGGCGGGTCCCCCGGCGTCTTCCCCGGTGGCCTTCGCGGCGGCCGAACTCGCGCGCTACCTCGGCCGCGTCATCGGGGGGAGCGTCCCGGTGGTCCGGCTCGCGAACCCCTCCGGCACGGCGCCGTACGGCCTCGCCTTCGTCCGCGGGCAGGTGCCCACCGCGGACGTCCTGGCGGCCGCCTCCCGTGACGCCGAGGCCCTGGGTTCCCAGCCCGAGGACAGCTGGACCGTCACCACCGGCACGGACTTCTCGGTGCTCACCGGAGCCGGCGAGCGGGCCTGCCTGTTCGCCGCGTACGGGCTGCTGCGCCAGGCCGGTGTCGAGTTCTTCGCCCCGACCTTCTCCTTCTACCAGGGCGCGGCCGAGTCGGTGCCCCGCTCGCCCGACCTCGTCCTCGGCTCCGGCACCACGCACCGGTCGCCGCAGTGGGCGCTGCGGCGCAAGTACGTGGAGGAGGGCTGGAGCATCAACACCGGCGCCCTCGTCGCGCTGGTCGACTGGATGGCGAAGCAGGGCCTGAACACCCTGGTCTTCCCCTACGACTACGGCGGCTTCGGCTCGACCCGCTACGACGACTTCCGCACCGCCCTCGCCCCCGAGATCGCCCGCCGGGGCCTGGAGCTGGAGGTGGGCGGGCACGGCTACCAGTCGTTCCTGCCGCAGTCGACGTACCCGCAGTACTACACGTCCGGCACCAACGTCTTCGACGTGCAGAACGGCGCGGCCGTCGACCAGTACGTGCACAACGTGCTCGACTACCTCACCACCCGCCCGGAGATCGGCATCTTCGACTGCTGGCCGCCGGACAGTGCCGTCTGGCCGAAGGCCGCGCTCACCGCGTACGGCACCGCCGGCAACGCCGAGACCGTGGTCGTCAACGCGGTCGTCGCCGCGCTGCGCGACGCGGCCCCCGGTGTGCGGGTGGAGCGGATCGCCTACGGCGCCGCCATCGACCCGCCCACCGGCGGCCACTCCTTCGACCCGGACGTCATCGTCGACTTCGCCCCCTACGGCCGCACCTACTCCGCCGCCCTCGACGACCCCTCCTCCACCACCAACGCGGGCTACCTCGCCCTGCTGCGGCAGTGGCGCGACGCCCACGAGGGGCCGCTCGCGGTGTACGACTACTCGCGCCGCTACCGCTGGCGGCAGCTGCCGGCCAACGTCCTGCCGGTGCTGGCCCGGGACGCCGCCGTGTACCGCTCGCTCGGCCTGAGCGGAATCGGCTGCTACGCCGAGCCCGCCGACTGGCTGTCCGCCGAGGCCGTCCACCTCTTCGCGGCACACAGCGCCTGGGACCCGGCGCTGGACGACGGGCAGTTCCTCGGCGCCTACCTCCCGGCCCGGTTCGGCGCGTCGGCCGCCGCCATGGCGGACTACTTCGCCCGGACGACCGCCGACCCGGATCAGCTCGGCTCCGCGGCACCGTCCTTCCGGGACAGCTACACCGCCGCGCGCGCCGACCTGGACAGCGCGCGCAGGGCCGTACCCGCGGGCAGCCCGCGGCGGTTCGTGCTGGACCGCCTGGACCAGGCCGCGGAGATCTCGCTGGCCGATGTCGCGATCTCCCTCGCCGCTTCCGGGACCGCCGCCGAGCGCACCGAGGCAGCCGACCGCTACGAGCAGCTGACCCTGCGGCACCGCTTCGACGGCGTCCAGTTGGACTGCTCCTACGTGGCGAGCCGGTACGGCGAGGACCGCGACCGGGTCGCGATCGCCCACGAGTACCGCGCGCCGGCCTGGGGCTATGCCGAGCCGTCCCGGCTGGCCCTGCCCGCGGGCGGCACCGCCGTACTCACCGTCCACGCGCAGGACGTGGACTACCGCGGGCACCGGGTCCAGTGGCGGCTGACCCTGCCGGAGGGCGTCACCGCCGACCGCACCTCGGGCGTGCTGGAGGCGCACGGCGAGCGACAGGGCGCCGTGGCGGTCAGGCTCGACGCCGGGCCGGTGCCGGCGACCGGGGACCGCTCGATCGTGGTGGCGTTCAGCAGCTCGGGCACCGAACTGACGAGTGTCACCTGCACGTTGACGACGTGACGACCTGACAGCGTACCGACGTGACGACCATGCGGCGCGGGGCCGGCGGAGTCCGGCCCGCGCCGCGGCCCACCAGGCCGCGCCCGACGGGGCGGCCCGCACCACAGGACCCCATGTGATTGACGCCGAGACACCCGCGTCCGCTCACGGCACCGGACCGGCCGGCGGCACCGGACCGGCCGGCGGCTCCGGGCAGGCCGCGGGCCCCCGACCCTGCTGCGCACCGCGGCGCACCGGCCCGCCGCCGGTACCGACGACCACGCCCGGACCGACGACCACGCTCGGACCGCCGACTCCGCTCGGACCGCCGACTCCGCTCGGACCGCCGACTCCGCTCGGACCGCCCGCGCGGCCTGAATCGCCCGCGCGGCCTGAACCGTCTGAACCGCCCGCGCCGGCGGAGCGGACCGCCGGCCCGCGGGCGGGCCTCCAGTCGCCGGTGCCGCTGCCCGGCGGCGAGTTCGCCATGGGGGACGCCTTCGACGAGGGGTACGCCGCCGACGGCGAGACCCCGGTGCACCGGGTGCGCCTGCGCCC
Organism: Streptomyces sp. NPDC088194; assembly: GCF_040702025.1. NCBI lineage: Bacteria > Bacillati > Actinomycetota > Actinomycetes > Kitasatosporales > Streptomycetaceae > Streptomyces > Streptomyces sp. NPDC088194. The sequence goes on from NZ_JBFBIV010000019.1 coordinate 13,840, forward strand.
CTTCGCCCTCGACCCGACCGCGGTCACCAACACCGAGTTCGCCGCCTTCGTGGCCGCCACCGGCCACGTGACGGACGCCGAACGCTACGGCCAGTCCGCGGTGTTCCACCTGGCCCTCGCGACGCCGGCCAAAGCGGTGCTCGGCCGCGTGCAGGCGGCCCCGTGGTGGGTGAGCGTGCGCGGCGCGGACTGGGCGCATCCCGGCGGACCGGACTCGGGTATCGAGGACCTGCTGGACCACCCCGTCGTCCACGTCTCCCACCGCGACGCCCTCGCCTACTGCCGCTGGGCGGGCAAGCGGCTGCCGACCGAGGCCGAATGGGAGTACGCGGCACGCGGCGGTCTCGCGGGCCGCCGGTTCGCGTGGGGCGACGAACTCACCCCGGGCGGCGAGCACCGGTGCAACATCTGGAACGGCGACTTCCCCACCGTCAACACCCGCGCCGACGGCTATCTGACCACCGCACCCGCCGCCGCCTTCCCGCCCAACGGCTTCGGGCTGCGGAACATGTCCGGCAACACCTGGGAGTGGTGCGCGGACTGGTTCTCGCCGTACTACTACCGCCGCTCGCCCGACGAGGACCCCCAGGGCCCGCGCTTCGGCCAGGGCCGCGTGATGCGAGGCGGCTCCTACCTGTGCCACGACTCGTACTGCCACCGCTACCGTGTCGCCGCCCGCTCCGCCAACACCCCCGACTCCACCGCGGCCAACCTCGGCTTCCGCTGCGCCGCGGATCTCGGCGCGGACCAGGGGCCACGGGAGGTCCAGGCCAACCCGTAGCCCCGGTTCCGCCACGGCGGGAGCGGTGCGGGGGGTTTCGGGAGGCGCGGACCAGCGGGGTCGGCTCGCCGCAGGGCTCCTATCGCACGCTCTCGTCCCGACCGACGCGGAAGGCCCCCGCGGCGGCCGCCAGCACCGCTGCCAGCGCGGCGCGTTCCGGGAGTCGCGGGTCGGGGTCGGCGCGCAGGAGGACCAGCTGGTGGTAGAGAGGCGCCGTCGCGGCGATCAACAGGCTGCGCGCGTCGATGTGTTGTGCGGGGAGTTCGCCGCGCGCGAGGGCGCGCTCGACCAGGATCTCGCACTGGTCGTACCGGTCCTTCCACAGCTGCGTCTGGGCCCGCGCGGCCTGTTCGGAGTGGAACGAGGCGGCCATCAGGGCGACAGCGAACGACGGCCGTACGAGCAGGGATTCCTGGATCTCCTGGTTGAGGGCCGTCAGGTCGCCGCGCAGCGAGCCGGTGTCCGGCGGCTGCCAGTCGATCTCGCCGGCGGCGGCGATGACGTCGACGAGCAGGCCGCCGACGTCGCGCCAGCGCCGGTAGACCGTGGCGCGGTGCACGCCGGCCCGCGCCGCGACCCCCTCCATCGTGAGTCCTTCGTGACCGCGTTCGGCGAGTTCGGCGCGCACCGCGTCGAGCACCTGGGCGCGGACGCGGGCGGTGCGACCGCCAGGACGGCGGTCCGACGTCGGGTCGAGTGGGTCTGTCATCGGCGACCAGTATCCGGTTGATCGGGGTGGCGGGGCTGTGCCAGCATCTTAACGCGACAGTTGTCGCTCTAAGCCCGCCCGAGAGGAACCGCCGCCACGATGCCGCCCGTGCCCGCCGACCCCGCCGACCCCACCGTGCTCCACCCGATGCCCGGGCACCCGCGGGTGGTCCTGCTCAAGCCACTGGTGACGTCGCCGCTGATCGAGGTCGGCGACTTCTCCTACTACGACGATCCGGACGACCCGACCGCGTTCGAGACGCGCAACGTCCTCTACCACTACGGCCCCGAGCGGCTGGTCATCGGCAGGTACTGCGCGCTGGGGACGGGCACCCGGTTCCTGATGAACGGCGCCAACCACCGGATGGACGGTCCTTCCACCTTCCCGTTCCCCACCATGGGGGGCTCCTGGGCGGAGCAGTTCGACCTGATCACCGACCTGCCCGGCCGGGGTGACACGGTCGTCGGCAACGACGTGTGGTTCGGCCACGGCGCCACGGTCATGCCCGGGGTGCGCATCGGCCACGGCGCGATCATCGCCGCGGGCGCCGTGGTCACTGCCGACGTCCCCGACTACGGCATCGCCGGCGGCAACCCCGCCCGGCTCATCCGCACCCGCTACGACGCCGCGGACATCGCCCGGCTCCTCGCGGTGGCGTGGTGGGACTGGCCCGTGCAGCACATCACCCGGCACGTGCGGACGATCATGTCGGGGACCGTCGCCGAGTTGGAGGAGGCCGCCGCGCAGCTCGACCAACCCTGACACCGCGTCCTCGGCGAACCCCCGTCGTCGCCGTGCCGCCCGTGCCGCCCGCAACCCTCCCGCGCCAGAATCGAGTGATCGCCCATGTCCCGTCGCCGCGCCCACATCGCGATGGTCGGCGTCCCCCTCGTCAGCCACGTCCTGCCCAGCCTCGCGCTCATCCGTGAGCTGGTGGCCCGCGGGCACCGGGTCAGCTACGCCAACGACCCGCTCGTGGCCGACCGGATCGAGTCCGCGGGCGCGGAACCGGTGCCCTGCACCTCCACGTTGCCCGTCGTGGACAACGACTGGCCGGCCGATCCCATCGCCGCGGCGAGCCTCTTCCTCGACGATGCCGTCCAGGCACTCCCGCAACTGCGCGCCGCCTACGACGCCGATCCGGCCGACCTCTACCTCTACGACATCGGCGCCTACGCCGCGCGCGCCCTCGCCGAAGCGCAGGACCGTCCCCTCGTGCAGCTGTCCCCGACGTTCGTCGGCTGGGACGGCTACCAGGAGGACGTCGGGGCGCAGTTGCGGAAGCTGCCGGGCGCCGACGCGTACCAGGACAGGTTCGCCCGGTGGCTCGCCGGCTGCGGTGCGACCACCACGGACGTGGACGCGTTCTGCGGTCCGCCCGGCCGGGCCCTCGCCCTGATCCCGCGAGCGATGCAGCCGCACGCCGATCGGGTCGACACCGACACGGTGACCTTCGTCGGCCCCTGCTTCGACACCCGAGCGGACCCGGACGGCTGGACCCGCCCGGCCGGTGCGGACCACGTGCTGCTGATCTCGCTCGGCTCGGCGTACACCCGCCGGCCCGCGTTCTACCGGCAGTGCGTCGCGGCCTTCGGCGACCTGCCCGGCTGGCACGTCGTCCTCCAGATCGGCAAGTACACCGACCCCGGGGAACTCGGCACCCTCCCGCCCAACATCGACGTGCACTCCTGGGTCCCGCAGCGGGCGGTGCTGGAACAGGCCGACGCGTTCCTCACCCACGCCGGCATGGGCGGCTGCGGCGAAGGGCTCCTCGCCGGCGTTCCCATGATCGCGGTGCCGCAGGGAGCCGAGCAGTTCATGAACGCCGACCGGCTCGTGGAACTCGGCGTCGCCCGCCGCGTGGACACCGACGACGCGACCCCCGAGACCCTTCGCGCGGCGCTGAACGACCTGGTCACGGATACGGAACGTGCCGACCGGTCCCGGCAGTTGCGGGCCGCCGCCCGGGGAGAGGGCGGTACCCCGCGCGCCGCCGACCTCATCGAGGACATGCTGCCCTCCGCCGTGGTCCCCGCGACGGGCCGCGGGCCGCGGTAGCCGGCCACGGGCACCCTTACGGTTGATGCCTTTCGGCTGTCGAGTGAAAGCCGCCTGTCGCGGCGAAAGGGGGCCGAGGTGCCGACCGAAGAGCGGCGCGAGGCGATTCTGCGGATGGTCGAACGCCGGGGGTCGGTCACGGTGATGGACCTCTCCGGGGAGATGGCGGTCTCGACCGTCACCGTGCGCCAGGACGTACGGGAGCCTCGCCGGAAACGGGCTGATCACCCGGGTACACGGCGGCGCCATGTCGCCGGCCGCGGCCCGGGCGCCCGCACCGAAGACCTCCGGCGGCCCGCGCCCCGCCGCCGCACCCGGGCAAGAACGTCGGACTGGTGGTCCCGCCGGGCGGCTACCACTACGCGGCCGTCGCCCAGCTGCGTGCCGAGGACCACGACATCCGCGTCGAAGATGGCGCCCGGCTCTCCCCGCTCAAGCACCGGAACCTGAACCTGCTCGGACGCTACAGCCTCTCCGCGAGCGTCCCGGTCGACGGCACCCTGCGGCCGCTGCGTGATGCGGACGTCCCGGACCCGGAGGAGGACGACGACGGGCAGGAGCAGCACGCCGCGCGCGCTTCGGTTCAGGTCGCGCGCGGGACGCCGTGGCGCAGGCCGTCGAGGAGGAGGTTGGTGATCTGGCGGGCTTCGTCGAGCCACCCGTCGCTCACGCGCATGGCGCAGATACCGCCCAGGGCTCGTAGCAGGGTGGGGCCGGTGACGTCGCCGCGGACGGTGCCGGCCGCGGCGCCGGCGTCGAGGAGGCGGGTGAGGGCGTCGCCCATATGGGTACGGGCGACGCCGAAGACCGGTGAGTCGCTCGCCATGATGCTCTCCAGCGCGACGGACATGCCTTTGCCCACGGCCGCGTGGTCGACCAGCAGGAGCAGGAAACGGCGCAGGGCCTCCGCCGGGGCGTGGTGCTCCAGCAGCTGCTCGGGTGCGGCGCACAGGTCGTCGACTTCCTTGCGGTAGACCTCCTCGATCAGTGCCTCGCGGGTCTCGAAGTGCCGGTAGAGCGTTCCGACGGCGACTCCGGCGCTGCGGGCGATCTCTTCCACGTGCGCGTCGGTGTCGCCGGCGAGGAACGCTTCGCGGGCGGCCGACAGCAGGGCTTCGCGGTTGCGGCGGGCGTCGGCGCGCAGCGGGCGTGGTGACGGCAAGGGACCTCCATAAGGTGAGTCCGGTTCCGTTTATGTGTATCGTTTCCGGAGTCAGGTTCATCTTACGGAAGGGCCATCCGATGCCGATCACCGATGAGGGGCTGGAGGGCCTACGGGTCCTGGTCACCGGCGGCAGCCGGGGCCTGGGTGCGGCGACCGTGCGCCGGTTCGTCGCCGCGGGCGCGACAGTGCTGACGGCCTCCCGCAGCCGGCCCGGAGAGAACAGCGGCGCCACCTTCATGCCGGCGGACCTCTCCACTCCGGAGGGGGTGGCCGACCTCGGCCGCCGCGTCATCGACCACGTGGGCGGCGTGGACGTCCTCGTGAACAACGCCGGCGCGGCGAGCCCCCCGGCACCGACTCTGAGCCGGTCGGACGAATCCTGGCACGCGGACCTGGGGATGAACCTCCTGAGCGCCGTGCGCCTGGACCGGGCCCTGGTGCCGGGCATGGTCGAGCGAGGCTCCGGCGTCGTCGTGCACATCTCCTCGATCGCCAGCCGGCTGCCCCAGCGCACGGAAGCCTCCTACGCCGCAGCGAAGGCCGCACTGAACGCCTACAGCCGAGAACTGGCCACCGAGGTCGGCGAACACGGAGTGCGCGTGGTCTGCGTTCTTCCCGGCTTCGTCGTCACCGACGGCGCCACCGCCCACCTGCGGCACATGGCCGAGCAGCAGGGCGTGACCGCGGACGAGATCACCCGCCGGATCGTGGACCACCTGAAAATCCCCATGGACCGCCCCGGAGACCCCGAGGACGTCGCCGAGATGATCGCCTTCCTCGCCTCCAGCCGCGCGAAATGGCTCACCGGAGCACAGTTCCGCGTCGACGGTGGCATCCTCCCCACCGTCTGAACACCAGCCGGCACCAAGAACAGGACCACCATCATGTCCCTCACCCTGACCTCTGTGATCATCGACGCGGCCGACATCGGGACGGAGGGTGCCTTCTGGCACCGCCTGCTCGGCGGATCGACCACCACCACGCCCACCCACCACTTCATCCAGGCACTCGGCCTGCCCGTGATCGTCGTCCAGTCCGCCCCCGGACACACCGCCCCGGGATGGCCGGACGGCGCCCCCCAGCAGATGCACCTCGACTTCGGCGTTGAAGACCTCGCGACCGCAGACCGCGCCGCCGTCGACGCCGGTGCCACGCGCCTGCGCCCCACAGAGGAGTCCAGCTCGGACGCCGGCACCGGCAGCCGTGTGTACGCCAGCCCCGCCGGACATCCCTTCTGCCTCCGCGCGGCCTGAGACTGCCATCGCTCATCGTGGGCGCCTGTCGTCAGACGATCGAATGACGACAAGCGCGGCGGGCATCCAATGAACCCGGTGATTCCGGGGCCTGACGGCGGCTCCGATCCAATGGGATCGATCCTATGAGGGCTGACGACAGGGTTGGATGACACCCGAGGTCCGACGCGGCGGCAGGCGCGGGAACAGCGTGGCCCATCTCGTCTACAAGCGGGTGTCGACCGACCAGCAGTCCACCGCCCGCCAGGACCTCGTCCTGGCCGAGGCCGGTATCGAGGACCCGATTGCCTTCGAAGAGGACCCGGGTACCTCCAGCCGCCTCCACCCGCTCCAGCGCCCGAAGTTCGGCTACGCGTAGCCGGGCGACACCGTGTCCAGCGAGACCTCCAGCGCGAGCTGACGTACGACGGACTGCGGGCCGCCGAGGCCAAGGGCAGCAAGGGCGGACGCCGCCCCGCCGTCGCGGTCGACGAGATCGGCACGGTCCGCACCTCGTACTTGGAGGGCCGCTCGATCGCTGCCCTCGCCCGCGACCACGGCGTCAGCCGCGGCGCGATCCGCACGGCCGTCGCCGACCTCTGAGCGGGCCGCGCTCGACCAGGGCGTGACCGTACGGCGGGGCCAGGGCTACACCCTGCCCGTCAGAGCCGTCCCCTCCACGCACCGACAGTTCCTCGCCCGCTGCCAGCCGCTCGACAGCGGTCACGGACTCCCCGCGATCCCGGCCCAGCGCAAGGCACCCCCCGAGTACGAGAACCGGGCCAGCACGCTCACACCCGGGCCGGGATCGCGGATGTCCTGCTGCGGCCGGTGCTGAACGTACGGGCCTCCAGCGGGCCCACGGTCGGCGACCGGTAGGCAGGAGCGGCAGGGCTGGGACTGGGGCTGGGGCACTGCAACTCCCGCGCGCTTTCGTTTCGTTCGCAACGCGTCGTTCATTCGAAGAGTGAAAGCAATACTCCTTGACGACGTTTCGTATGAAGCGAATGATGACGGATGCGAAAGCGCTTACCTAGGAGGAGCCCGCATGACCGAACCGTTCTCCACCACCCGCCGCCGCCTCTTGCAGTTCGGTGGCGCCGCCGGGCTGGCCGCCGCCGCCAACTCGCTCGCCGCTCCGGGCGCGGCCGCGGCGACCGCTTCGTCACGCGGCCCGCGCACGACCGTGACCGACCTGGGCCCGGCTGTCGTCCAGTACTCCCTCATGAGCGGACTGCTCGTCGGCGACACCGTCTACATCGGATCGCGCAACCTCGCCCCTGCCCGGGTGATCGGGTTCCACCTGCCGACCCGGAAGGTGGTCTCGGTCACCGATCTCGACGCGGCACCCGATCCCACCATCCAGGCGCTCGCGGCGGACCCGACCGGCCGGTACCTCTACATCGGCGTGCTGCTCAAGGGCGACCAGGGCAAGCCGAACCTCTTCCGGTGGGACCTGACGACGCCGGACAAGCCTGCGGTGGGCATCGGCAGGACGGGCGGGGACCGCGACATCCGCGCGCTGGCGGTCGCCCCCGACGGAACGGTGTACGCGGTGGGCGGCGTGACGGGAACGCCGCCCGCGCTGTGGGAGTACGACCCGGCCACCGGTGCGACCACCAGCCTGGGTGTCGCCAATCCGCTTGCCACCGAGGCCGAGGCCGTCGCGGCCACCGACACCGCCGTCTTCGTCGGCTCGGGCAGCGTCCTGGTCGGCGGGGGCGACGCGAGCAAGGCGGCGCTGTTCGCGTTCGACCGGACCAAGCGCACGTTCACCTCGGTGGTGCCCAAGGAGATGGAGCAGGACCCCAGCCTGCGGTGCCTCGGCGTCGTCGGCGGGAACCTGGTGGTCGGCACCTCGGGCGGGGCCGATCCGGCGAAGCTCGCGGTGATGGACCTGGCGGACCTCTCCTCTTACACGGTGGTGAGCGTCAACGGCACGACCGCCAAGTGCTTCACCGCCGACACGGACCGGATCTACTTCGCCACCGACACGGGAGTGTATTCCTACTCGTTGGCGGACAAGGCGGTCTCCGCGGTGGAGTTCGACGGACCGGATCTCGGAGAGATCTGGGGCGTGGACCACACCGACGGGAAGCTGGAGGTCGTCTCGGCCTACGGGTTCGTCGCCGAGATCGATCTGGCCGCCGGCACCTCGGTGATCACCGACCTGGGTACGGCAGGCGCTCCCGCGGACGCGGAGGCGGGCATGGGGATCGCGGCCGGCGGCGGATACGTCTACGTCGGCGGCACCGGCACCCTCGCCCGGCACGACCTGCGGAGCGGAGCCGTCGTCAATCTGCGGGCGCCCGGCGAGGTCAAGGACGCCGAGGTGATCGGCGGCCGGCTGTACACCGGCCAGTACGACGCCCTGGGCATCTGGGAGTACGACCCCCGCGCAGGCGGGCAACCGCACCAGATCGCGCAGTTCCCCAGCGTGCAGAACCGGCCGATGGACACCTCCTGGGACCCGGCCAACAAGTTGCTCCTGCTCGGCGTGCAGTCCGACACCGAGGGCGGCGGCGCCTTGTGGACGTACGCGCCGAGGACGGGGAAGTCGACCTCGTACGTCAACCCGATCGACAGCGTCCAGCTCGTCGCGGCGGTGGCGAACCGGGACGGCGTCGCCTACCTGGGCGGTGACAACGAGGCCGCCACGGGAGCGCGCGGCACCGTGGTGGCCGTCGATCCGGTCACCGGCCGCGAGCTGTGGCGCCTGGAGACGGGGCAGCAGAAGGGGGTGACGGCCCTCGCGGTGCAGGGCCGCCACCTCTACGGGCTGACCAGGGACGGCGTGCTGTTCGTCATCGACCTGCACACCCGGCAGTTGCTGCACACCGCGGACGTGAGCAGCGTCAGCCGCGGCTACGCGGCCCTGGTCACCAATCGCGGCACCGTCTACGGCGTCTCGATCACCACGCTCTTCCGCTTCCACCCGAAGACGTTCGCCGTCAGCACCGTCGTCCCCGGCATCAACGGCATCTGGTACAGCGAACCGCACGTCAACGCCCACGACGGCAAGCTCTACACGCTGCGTGGCCACAACCTCGTCGAGGTGGACGACCGCCCGCCGCGATGACCGGTGGGGACGCTCAGGGGAGCGGCCGCGCCGCCAGGCCCGACGCGATCCGGCGCAACTGCCGGGCCGCGCCGGGCAGGGCGGTGACGGCGGTACCGGCCGTCACCGCCGAGCGGGCGACGCCGCCAAGATGTTCGGCCCCGAGCGCGTGGTGGTCGCGTTCACCCCGGAGATGAACCTGCCGGAACTCGCGGCCCGCGTGGAGCGGGCCTTCCGCAGGCAGTACGAGCTTCCGGGCGGGCCCGAGCCTGCGTGCACCCGCGTGCCGCGCAGCCGTATCGGGAACAGCAGGTCCGGCCGTCGCCGTTGCACCGATCGACGGCCCGGCGCCGTACGCGCGGGGGATACGGTGATCACAAGGTCGTCCGCCCTCGCGCGGAACCGGGCTCCGAGGTGGCGGTACGCCTGCCGCGCACCGGGACCACGACACATTTCTGCAGAAGGACTGTTTGATGGCTGACCGGCCCCTGACGCTCATGGCAGTGCACGCCCACCCCGACGACGAGGCCACCGGAACCGGGGGAGTCCTCGCGCGGTACGCGGCGGAAGGCATCCGCACGGTCCTGGTGACCTGTACCGACGGCGGTTGCGGTGACGGACCGGGAGGTGTCAAGCCGGGCGACCCCGGCCACGATCCGGCGGCGGTCGCCTCGATGCGCCGCAAGGAACTCGAGGCGAGCTGCGACGTCCTGAAGGTCGGCGATCTGGAGATGCTCGACTACGCCGACTCCGGAATGATGGGCTGGTCGAGCAACGACGCCCCCGGGTCCTTCTGGCAGACCCCCGTGCAGGAAGGCGCGGCCCGGCTCGCGGACCTCATGCGGGAGTACCGCCCCGATGTGGTCGTCACCTATGACGAGAACGGCTTCTACGGCCACCCCGACCACATCCAGGCCCACCGCATCACCATGGCGGCGCTGGAGATGACCGACCTGACCCCGAAGGTGTACTGGACCACCATGCCCCGCACGATGTTCCAGCGGTTCGGCGAGGTCATGCGCGAGCTGGACGAGGACATGCCGGAGCCGGACCCCGCCGAGGCCGCCGCGGTGGCCGAGATCGGGCTCCCCGACGATCAGATCACCACATGGGTGGACACCACGGCGTTCAGCGGTCAGAAGTTCGACGCGCTGGCCGCGCACGCCAGCCAGGGCGAGAACATCTTCTTCCTCAAGATGGGCAAGGAGAGGTTCGGCGAGTTGATGGGCATGGAGACCTTCGTCCGGGTCCAGGACACCACCGGCGCGGCCACACCCGAGAACGACCTCTTCGCCGGCCTGCGCTGATCCGCCGGAGCGCGCTGATCCGCCGGCCCGCGCTGATTCGTCGGCCCGCGCTGATTCGTCGGACCGCGCTGATCCGCACCCGCCCGGCCGCCGGCCCGGCCCCGCCTGCCCCCGGGGCTCAGACCAGCACACCGTCCTCGGCCACGACCCTGCCCTGGCGGATGACGACACGGTCCTGCGGCCGGTCCATCACCGCGCTGGTCACCGTCTCCCCGGAGAGCAGGACGAGGTCGGCGGCGTCGCCCTGGGCCAAGCCGCGGGGTTCCGGGGCGGCGGCCGTCCAGGCGGCGCCGACCCCGCTGCCCGCCAGGACCGCCCGGCCGCCCACGGTGGCCAGCGCGACGCAGCGCTCGATGTGCTCGTCGCGCCGCAACTGGTTGGTGAACGCGAGCTGCCAGGTGCGGCCGAGGATGTCGCCGTCGCCGAACGGCGACCAGTAGTCCCGAATGCCGTCCTGGCCCAGGCCCACCCGCACGCGGTGCTCGGCCAGCAGTTCCAGGGGCAGCGTGCGCCGGCCGCTCGGGGCGATCGTGGTGAGGGCGATGTCGAGTTCGGCGAGCTGGGTGACCAGTTCCTCGACCCGGGGGGCCTGCGACGTGGCGAGCGCGAAGGCGTGCGAGATCGTCACCTTGCCCCGCATGGACAGGGCGCGGACCCGGTCGAAGACGAGGCCGAGCGTGAAGGCCCCGAGCTCGCCCTCCTCGTGGAGATGCAGGTCGAGGCCGGTCTGGTGGCGTTCGGCCAGGCCGAAGACGATGTCCAGGTGCTCGACCGGATCGCGATCGAGGCCGCAGGGGTCGATGCCGCCCACCAGATCCGCGCCGCTGGCGAGCGCGTCGGCCAGCAGGTCGGCGGTGCCGCGGTCGCGGACGATCCCGGCCTGCGGGAAGGCGACGACCTGGACCGTCGCCCGGTCCTGGTGCGCTTCGCGCGCGGCGAGCACGCCATGGAGGCGGTCGAGGCCGGATTCCGTGTCGACCTGGGCGTGGCTGCGTACGGCGGTGGCGCCCGAGGCGATGGTCCTGCCGAGGGTGTGGGTCGCCCGCTCGCTGACGCTCGCCTCCGCGGAACGCCAGTTGGCCCGGTCGTTCTCGATCAGGCCCTCAAGACCCGGCCCCGCGGTGTGCGGGCGGAACGGCAGGCCGAGCCGGGTGGAGTCGAGGTGGGCGTGCGCGTCGGTGAAGGAGGGCAGCGCGATCCGCCCGCGCCCGTCGATGACGCCCGGCTCGTCCCGCGCCGCCCCGCCGCCGGCCGGCAGCACCTGCGTGATCCGGCCGTCCTCGACGAGGAGGTCGCTCGGCTCGCCCGCCCAGGGGCGTACGTCGATGATCTTCTTCGGACTCGTCATGGCTCTCCGTAGGTTGTCAGCGGGGCAGGCAGGGCAGGCAGGGCAGGCGGGGCAGGCGGGCCGGGGTCACTGCAACGCGCACTGCTGCTCCTGCCCGGCGATGATCGACAGGACGATCTCGGAGGCGCGCGCCGCGTCCCCCGCCCTGATCGCGTCGAACAGGGCCTCGTGGTCGTCGCCGCCCTCGCCGACGGCGTGTTCGAGCGACCGGACCGTGTCCAGGGACTCCCGCATGGCCAGCGAGAGCCCCTCGTAGAGGTCCAGAAGCAGGGAGTTGCCGGCGGCCTTCGCGACGGCCAGGTGGAAGGAGACGTCGGCGTCGACGAAGGTCGACTGGTCGCCCGTGGAGGCCGCCTCCCGCCGGCGCCGCAGGATGTCGGCCATCGCCTCCAGGTCGTCCTCGGTACGCCGTGCGGCGGCCAGTTGGACCGCGGCCGTGTCCAGCCCGCGCCGCACTTCGAGGACGTCCCGGGTCTTGCTGTCGGTGAGCTTGCGGTTGAGCGCCACGGTCGCCTCGTCGACCGCGATCACATACGTGCCGTCGCCCTGCCGTACGGAGAGCAGGCCGGCGTAGGTGAGGGCGCGGATGGCCTCGCGCAGCGGCGCTCGGCTCAGGCCCATGGTCTGGGTGAGTTCCGCCTCGGACGGCAGCCGGTCACCCAGCGCCCAGTTCCCCTCGCGGATCTGGTCGCGGATCTCCTCGATGGCGACCTGTACTGCGGAAACGCGGTTGAAGCGTGGCACTTAACCCCCCACCTTCCTGGTGGTCAGCCGGGCCCTCGCCGGTGGAGCGGCGACCGAGGCGATGCCATGTCGTGCGGCTCGGAGGATCTGCCGAAAGTCCATCGAGGTCCCTATCCAGAAACATCAGACGTCTGGTAATCAGATTACATGACGACCACGTCCCCGCGTATCGCCTTCGATCAAACCGAGTCCCGAACCCTCCCTGACCGAGCCTCAGATCCGCGCACGACCAAGCGTCTTGGAGCCATGTGCGGCCCGGTCCAGGGCATCGGCGCGGGCGACTGGCCGGCGGCCCTCGACCTGGCCGGCCAACTGGGCCTGGGCGGCGTGCTCTTCGCCGACCCTCGCGCGGTCAGTCCTTCGCTGGACCGGGCCGAACTGCGGGCGGCCCGGCAGGCCGCCGACGAGCGCGGCCTCTTCGTCGAAGCCGGGGTGGGCTGCCTCGGCCCGCACGGCGACCACGCCGAACGCGTCGCCGAACTCACCGCGATGATCGGTGCCGCCGTGGCCCTGGGCTGCGACCGGTTCTTCGCCTACACCAGGACCGAGCGGCAGCGCGCCTCACCCCCGCACGCCGAGCAACTGGCAGAGATCCAGCGGACGTTGGCCGCTCTGCGGCCGGTGCTGCTGGAACACGGCTGCCGGCTCAACGTGAAGACCCACGAGGACCTCTCCTCGGACGAGGTGATCCGGCTGGTCGAGACCGCCGGCACCGACGTGTTCGGGGTGAGCCTCGACGTGGCGAACCTCGTCGTACGCGCCGAGGACCCGGTCGAGGTGACCCGGCGGCTCGCGCCCTACGTCCACCAGACCCATCTGGAGGACGTCGCGCTGTACTTCACCCCCGCCGGTCTGCGCCGCGAACTGCGGCCCTGCGGCGACGGAGTGCTCGACTGGACCGCGATCCTGGACACCCTCGTCCGGGACGCTCCGGCCCGGCACCTCGTCTTCGAGCAGCATCGCGGGCAGTTCGACACGGAGATGTTCCGGGACGACTGGTTCGACGCGGAACCCCACATCAGGCCACGGGAGCTGGCCCGCCTGGTGCGCGCCGCGGTGCGCTGCGAGCGCTCGGCGGCGGAGCAAGGCGGCCGGCAGCCGGTCGACGCCGCATCGCGCACCGACAGCGCCGGGTACCGCGCCGAACTGCGCCGAAGCATCACCCACGTGCGTTCCGTACTGGTCACGACCTCTGGAGAGCAGCCGTGACAACCATCGCCTCGACCCGGCTGCGCGCCGTGCGCCGCCGGGTCTCAAGAAACGACAAGGTCCTGGTGGTCGCCCTGAGCGCGCTGGGAGTCCTCGCCCTGGTCGTGGTCTTCGGCCCGCTCGTGTGGCCGGACAACTCCAACACCGTCGATCTGGCCCAGCAGTTCACCCCGCCCTCGGCCCACCACCCGCTGGGCACCGACAACCTCGGCCGGGACATGCTCGCCCGGGTACTGGTCGGCGCGCGGGCCTCGCTCGGCGCCGGCCTGGTCGTCGCCCTGGCCGGGGCGGTCCTCGGCTGTGTCACCGGCCTGCTCGCCGGGGCGCTGGGGGGCTACGTCGACACGGTCCTGACCTGGCTGACCAACTCGATCCTCTGCTTCCCCTCGATCATGCTCGCGATGGCGGTCGTGATGGCCCTCAAACCCGGCATACCCGCGGTCGTGATCGGCCTGTCGATCCACTCGTTCCCCTGGTACATGCGCACCCTGCGCAGCGAGGTCATGCGGATCTCCGCCAAGGACTTCGTCAAGTCCACCCGGGCGATCGGGGCGACCCAGCGCCGAACCCTGTTCGTGCACATCTTCCCGCACCTGATCTCCACCATCGTGCTGCAGATGGCGGCCGTCTTCGGCGCGGCGGTCCTCTCGCTCGCGGCACTGGGCTTCCTCGGCATGGGCGCCCAGCCGCCGACCGCCGAACTCGGCTCGATGATCACCGACGGCCAGCAGTTCTTCCTGACCGGCCAGTGGTGGGTCGCGGCCTTCCCCGGTCTCGTGCTGCTCATCGCCGTGACCCTGACCACCGTCGTCGCCGACCGGACGCGCGAGATCCTCGACCCCCGCGGCGAGTACATCGTGGCCGACTGACGAGAGGGACCCTGATGCTCGCCACCGTCTCCAAGCGCCTCGCCGTCGGGATCACCACCATCCTCGGCGCGCTGGTGTTCTCCTTCCTCATGCTGCGCAAGCTGCCCGGCGACCCGGCCCGGCTCGTCGGCGGTGACCTCGCCAACCCGACGACGATCGCCAACATCCGCGCCTCGATGGGACTCGACAAGTCGCTGCCGGCGCAGTTCTGGGACTACCTCACCGCGCTCGCGCACGGCAACCTCGGGTTCTCCTTCAGCACCGGCCAACCGGTGGCCGGCCTGTTGCGCTCCCGGCTGCCGGCCACGATCGAACTCGGCCTGACCGGCGTGTTCATCGCCGTGGCGTCGGCACTCGTCTTCGGCGCCGTCGCGGTCTTCCGCCGCAAGAAGGGCGCCGACGTCTCGCTGCGGACCACCTCGTCGCTGGCGATGGGCTCCCCGCCCTTCTGGCTCGCCCTCGTGGCCATCCTGCTGCTCTCGGTCAAGCTCGGGATCTTCCCCGGCCCCGAGGGACGGCTGTCGCCGGGCAGGGCCGCCCCGCACGACGTCACCGGCCTCTACACCGTCGACGCCCTGCTCGCCGGCCAGTTCGCCACCTTCCTCAACGCCGTCTGGCACCTGATCCTGCCCGGCTGCACCATCGCGGTCGGACCGTTCGCCTTCCTCAGCCGGCTGTTCCGGTCGCAGCTGCGGAACACGATCCGGGAGCCGTTCGTACTGGTCGCGCGGAGCCGGGGCATCACCCGCCGGGCCGCCTTCCTGCGCCATGTCGTGCCCAACTCGCTGCTTCCCCTGGTGGCCGCCACCGCGATGCTCCTCGCCGAGCTGATGACCGGCAGCGTCCTGGTGGAGAAGGTGTTCGGCTGGCCCGGCGTCGGCTCGCTGACGGTCGACGCGATCCTCCAGAAGGACTTCTCGGTCGTCCAGGGAGTCATCGTGCTGAGCGCCTTCCTCTACGTGGCGGTCAGCTTCCTGGCCGACGTCACCTACTCCACCATCGACCCCCGCATCCGAGTCGGCGCCAAGTGAGATGACAAACCGGACAGGAGCCGAGCTGATGGCTCAGACACCAGCAACCGCCGCCACCACACCCCCTACCGACGCCCTGCTCCAGGTCAGGGGCCTGCGCACCGAGTTCGCCACCCCCAGGGGAAAGGTGGCCGCCGTACGGGACGTCAGCTTCACCGTCCACCGCCGCGAGCGCCTGGCGATCGTGGGGGAGTCGGGCTCGGGCAAGTCGGCCATGGCCATGTCCATCGTCGGCCTCCTCCAGCCACCCGGCCGGGTGACCGAGGGGGAGGTGCTGCTCGACGGACAGGATCTGCGCGGGCTCACGGACTCCGAGATGTCCCACGTCCGCGGCCGCCGGATCTCCCTGGTCTTCCAGGACCCCATGAGCGCGCTGGACCCGATCCGCAGCATCGGCTCCCAGATGGTGGAGGGCATCCGCGCCCACCAGGACATCACCCGCAAGGCCGCCCGGAAGCTGGCCGCCGACCTGCTCGGCGAGGTCGGCGTGGTCAACGCCGCCCACCGGTTGGCGGACTACCCGCACCAGTACTCCGGCGGCATGCGGCAGCGCGTGCTGATCGCGATGGCGCTCGCCAACTCGCCCGAGCTGGTGATCGCCGACGAACCGACCACCGCGCTCGACGTGACCACCCAGGCCCAGGTACTGGAACTGCTCGACCGCCTGGTGACCGACCGCGGCGCCGCCCTGATGCTGATCACGCACAACCTCGGCATCGTCGCCGGCTACTGCGACTCGGTGAAGGTCATGTACGCCGGCCAGCTGGTCGAGGAGAGCCGCAGCCGGGACCTGTTCTCCGCGGCGGCACACCCCTACTCCCGCGAGCTGATCAAGTGCGTGCTGAGGACCGACCAGGTCCCGCAGGGGCGGCTGTCCACGATCCCCGGCGCGCTCCCCGACCCCACCCTGCCCATCACGGGCTGCTCCTTCGAGCCGCGCTGCCCGGCCGGCCGCGGCAAGCCCGACTGCCGCAGCCGGGAACCGGTGCTCGTCAGCCTCGGCGCGCCGGGCGCCGAGCGCGCCACCAAGTGCCACTTCCCCGGCACCGAAGAGCTGGAGGACACCGAATGACTTCCCCGCCAGTCCGGCAGGCCGCCGAACCCGACGTGCTGCTGCGCGTCACCGACCTCACCAAGTCCTTCGGCGGCAGGCGCGCCGGCGTCGGCACCCGCAGGACCGGGCAGGTGCACGCGCTGCGGCAGGTCTCCTTCGAGGTGCGCCGGGGCGAAACCCTCGGACTCGTCGGCGAGTCCGGCTCCGGCAAGTCCACCGCCGCCTCGTGCGCGCTGCGGATGACCGACCCCGATTCCGGCTCGGTCGTCTTCGACGGAGACGACGTCGGGAAGATGTCGCACGCCGCGCTGCGGAAGATGCGCTCGCGGGTGCAGATGGTCTTCCAGGACCCCTACGGCTCGCTGGACCCGCGCTTCTCGGTACGCCGGCTCGTCGAGGAACCACTCCTGGTGCACGGCGAGCGCGACCCCGCCGTCCGGCGGGCCCGAGCCCTGGAGATGCTCGAACGGGTGGGCCTGTCGGCGGAACTGGCCGAACGCAACGCCCACGCCTTCTCCGGCGGCCAGCGCCAGCGCATCGCCATCGCCCGCGCGCTCGTCCTCCACCCCGAACTCCTCGTCCTCGACGAGCCGGTGACGGCCCTGGACGTGTCGGTGCAGGCCCAGGTCCTCAACCTGCTGGCGGACCTCCAGTCCGGACTGGGCCTGACCTGCCTGTTCATCGTGCACGACCTCGCCGTGGCCCGGTACGTCTGCCACCGCATCGCGGTGATGTACCTCGGCGAGATCGTGGAGGTCGCCGACTCCGACGAACTGTTCGCCAACCCGCTGCACCCCTACACCGTGACGCTGCTGCTCGCCGCGCCCGTCCCCGACCCCGACGTCATGGAGCGCAGCCGGCGCGCCCTGGACACGGCCAAGCCGGCCGCCGGTCCGGCGCCGGCCGAGGGCTGCCCCCTGCTGCCCCGCTGCCCGGTCGGCGCCGGCCGCCCGGACTGCGCGCAGCGCCGTCCGCGGCTGCGCGAGGTCGTCCCCGGACACCAGGTCGCCTGCCACTTCCCGGGCGAGATGCAGGAGCAACTCGCCCGGCGGGCCGGCGCCCAGAGCCGTACCCCCACGCTCGGAGAGGAGGACAAGTGACAAGAACCGATCGGATACCGGCCCGTCCCCACCGCCGCACCCTGCTCGCGGTCGGCCTCGCCGCCACCGCGGCCATGACCGCGGCCTGCGGCGGCTCGGACGTCAACGGCGCGGGGGCCGGCTCCGACCGCCCGTTCACGGTGAACTGGGCGACGAGCATCTCCAGCCTCGACCCCGCGTTCTCGTGTCCCGGCGACGACAACTCCCTGGCCGGCAGCTTCTACGGACGGCTGGTCAAGCAGTCGGTCACCGCCGACAAGGACGGGTTCACCACCGCAGACCCCGACCCGTCGAAGGTGGAGCCCGACCTCGCCACGAGCTGGAAGGTCTCCGACCAGGGGAAGACGTACACCTTCACGCTGCCCGCCGGAAAGACGTTCGCCAACGGCGACCCGCTCGACTCCAACGCGGTGAAGTACTCCCTGGAGCGCACCGTGAAGATGGGTGCCTGCGGCGCGCTCTCGCTCCAACTCGGCATCACCGACCCACCGTTGATCACCGGTGTGGACGCGCCCGACGCGACCACCGTGGTGCTGCACCTGCGGAAGGCGTATCCCGAGATCCTCTACAGCCTGTCCCAGAGCCGCGGCTCGATCTACGACCCCAAGCCGATCGAGGCCCACGGCGGCGTCAAGGCGGGCAGCCCGAACCAGTGGCTGCAAAGCCACACCGCGAGCAGCAGCGGACCGTACGTCCTACAGACCTACGTCCCCAACAACCACGCCGTCCTGGTACGCAATCCGCACTACTACGGCACCCCGGCCATCGAACCGAAGGTCCAGGTCAACTTCATCCCGTCGATCCCGACCCTGCTGCTCCAGGCCGAGAACAGCCAGGCCGACGTCACGCTCGGGCTGCCACCGCAGAGCTTGCACAGCGTCAGCGGCAAGTCCTGCTGCAAGGTCGTCAGCGCGGGCAGCGCCACACCGGTCACGGTCTCGCTGAACAACCAGGGCCCCGTCACGGGCAACGCGAAGTTCCGCGAGGCCCTGACCTACGCCATCCCCTACCAGCAGATCATCTCCAAGCTCGTCTACGGCTACGGCGACTCCTACTACGGCCCCGTGGTGCCGGGCATGGCCGGCTACAACGCGTCCCTCGAACCGCCGCGGGCCTACGACCCCGCCAAGGCCAAGCGGTTGCTGGCCGCATCGGGCCTGAAGTCACCCCACCTCGACCTGATGATCAACCCGCAGTCGCCCGGCGTGTCCGACCTCGCGGCGCTGCTCCAGTCCGTCTGGCGCGCCATCGGCGTCAAGGTGAACCTCGTGGCCAAGCCGCCGGCCGACTTCAGCACGCTGTTCAACAACGGCACCTACCAGTCGGCGCTGCTCTTCGAGTCCAGCACACCACTGGGCAGTTACGAACTGCGCAAGAAGACCACCTGCGGCAGCAGCTTCAACAACCAGCACATCTGCCTGCCCGGCAGCAAGCCGCTGCTCGCCCAGCTCAACAGCGTCACCGACCCGGCGCAACAGCAGCAGCTCATCGACCGGATCAGCACGCTCTGGGTGGACAACTCGCCGACGATCATCCTCTACCGGGCCCGGTTCACCGCCGTCCTCGGCAGGAACGTCAAGCACTTCGCGTACGCCGGGAACCTGCCCCTCGCGCAGTGGGGCCGATAGCCCGCCCGCACCCGGCGCCCCGCGCCGTACGCCTCACGTATTGCGCGTGACGCCTTACGCCTTACGCCTTACGCCTTACGCCTTACGCCTCACGCCTCGCGCCTCGCCGTGAGGACCCAGCACCCAGTACCCAAGCGGCCGGCACCCCGCGGCCGCACGCGACTCGGCCCAGCGGCCGAGCCAGAAGTCACAAGGAGAACCCCGCCATGAAGATCGGTGTCGACGGCCGGAAGATCCCCGGCGCTGCGGACCGTACCCCCCTGGAGATCCTCGGATACGCCCGTGACCTGGGCATGGAGGGCGTGTACTTCCGCACCGTGCTCGACATCTCGCCGACGCTCGACCTCGGCGTGCTCCGGGAGGTCCGCCGCGAGGCGGACACGCTGGGCCTCTACCTCCAGATGGGGCTCGGCAAGGTCAACCCGTACGCCGCGGCCGAGGCCCCGGAGATCCGCAGGCTGGGCGAGGGCGACTACACCCGCGGCATGCTGCGCATGCTCCAGGCGTGCCGCGAGGGCGCCGACTGCGGTGAGTTGTGGGTCGCCTGCTGCAACTACAAGGCCGACCTGCCCGGTTACTACGCCATCGACCGGTTCCGTACCGACGCCCCCTGGGCGGACCAACTCGTCGCGATCGAGAAGTTCCTGGGTCTGCTCGCGCCGGCCGCCCGCGACCTGGACTGCCACCTCAACATGGAGACCCACGAGGAGATCACCACGACCGAGGTGGTCCGGCTGGTCGAGTCGATCGGGCCGGACGTCATGGGGATCACCTTCGACACCGCGAACGTCATGGTGCGCGGCGAGGAGCCGGTGGCCGCCGCGCGCCGGGTCGCCCCGTACGTCCGGGCCACGCACCTGCGCGACTCGATCCTCCAGCGCACCGGCGTCGGCCTCACCCGGACCTTCTCGCCCTGCGGCCTGGGGGTCATCGACTGGGCCGGCCTGCTCGGCGCGCTGCTGGAGCACGCACCCGACCTGGACGCCTCCATCGAGCCCGCGGGACCGACGCTGGCGATCCCGATCGGGATCGCGGACGAGAGCTGGCGTGCACTGCACCCCGATCTCGTGGAGGACGAGGTGACCGAACTGGTCCG
This sequence comes from Streptomyces sp. NPDC088194, assembly GCF_040702025.1. Taxonomy (NCBI): domain Bacteria; kingdom Bacillati; phylum Actinomycetota; class Actinomycetes; order Kitasatosporales; family Streptomycetaceae; genus Streptomyces; species Streptomyces sp. NPDC088194. Next base: position 34,229 of record NZ_JBFBIV010000019.1, read on the forward strand.
CCTCGCGGACGACTACGCGCGACGCTCGGCCGACGGTGCGGTGCCGTCGGTGGAGGACTTCCGCGCGACCCCGTTCGACGGTGAGGACTTCGTCCTGCGCAGCGCCGAGCATCTGCGCGAGACGCTCGCGACCCTCCAGGCACCCGGCGCGACGGCCGGCACGACGGCCGGCGAGAACCGCTGACGTGACCGTGCCCGCAGGCCAGAAACGCCACCGTCCCCAGCGAGGTTCGACGTGACCAGTCAGCACAGCCCTGCCGGCGCGAGCCCGGTGCCGAACCCGGACTCGGACCCGATCCGGGTCCTGGTCCTCAACTGCAATGTGACCGAGTCGATGACCGAGGTCATCGGGGAGTCGGCCCGGGCCGCCGCGGGCCCGGGGACGGTGGTCACCGCCGTCTCACCGGAGTGGGGAGTGGTCTCGGCCGAGGGCTATCTGGACAGTTTCATCGCCGCGACGGCCATGCTCGACCGGCTCGCCACCTGGCCCGGCGCCATGGACGCGGTCGTGCTGGCCGGCTTCGGCGAGCACGGGCGGGAGGCCGCCCGCGAACTGCTGGACGTACCGGTGGTGGACATCACCGACGCGGCCGCGCACGTGGCGCTGATGCTGGCGCCCCGCTACGGCGTGGTGACCACCCTGGCCCGCTCCGTCGTACAGATCCAGGACAGCCTGCGGACGGCCGGGGTGGCGGACCACTGCGTCGGCGTGCTCGCCGCGGGCGTCCCGGTCCTGTCGGCCCACGCCGACGAAGCCCGTAGCCGCGAGGCCGTGCTGGCGTGCGGCCGCCGGCTGATCGACTCAGGCGCCGAGGCGCTGGTGCTCGGCTGCGCGGGCTTCGCCGGCCGCGCGGCCTCCTTCGAGCAGGAGCTGGGCATTCCGGTGATCGACCCGGTCGCCGCCGGGCTGCTCTTCGCCGAAGGGCTGGCCCGGCTCGGCCTGCGGACGAGCAAGGTGTCGACCTTCGCCCGACCGCTGCCCAAGTCCCGTCCGGGCTGGGGCTCCGAACCGCACCGGACAGCCGCCGTCCAGGACACCCACCCCGTCTGACATTTCGCGGGCCCCCGCGGCAGACGCAAGCGAACGGCGGACCCGTCCGGGTCCGGAAAGGAGACACATGACCACCACGGTGCACGCGCGCTACGTGCTCGGCTACCGCGAGGGCGACCATGTGCTGATCGAGGACGCCTCCGTCGTGTACGACGGTGCGCGCATCGTGTACGCGGGACCGCGCCGGGACAGCACGGCGGGGGAGACGATCGACCTGGGCGAGGCCCTGGTGACACCGGGCCTCATCGACCTCGACGCGGTGTCGGACATCGACCACGCGCTGCTCGACTCCTGGTCCGCACCGGAAGCCGCCGCGGGACTCCAGTGGTCGGCGGAGTACTTCACCCACCGCCGTCACGACGTCTTCGACCAGGAGGAACGGAACTTCATCCGGCAGTACGGCCTCGCCCAGCTCCTGCTGCACGGCATCACGACCTGCATGCCGATCGCCTCGGAGACCCACAGCTCCTGGGCCGAGACCTACCAGGACGCGGTCGGCATCGCCGAGGCGGCCCGCGCCCTGGGCATCCGCGCCTACGTGGGCCCCAGCTACCGCGCGGGGGTCAACGTGGTGCGCGGCGAGGGCGGGCGGGAGGTCCGGTGGGAGGAGCAGCGCGGGCTCGCCGGCCTGCGGGACGCCGAGCGCTTCCTGGAGTACGCCCGGTCGTCCGCGGGCGACGGCCTGGTCCGGGGCGCCCTGCTGCCGTGCCGGATCGAGACCATGACCCCGGAACTGCTCGCGGCCACCGCCGAACTGGCCCGCCGCCACGACGTGCCGGTCCGCCTGCACTGCATGCAGGGCACCGTCGAACTCGACCTGCTCCGCCGCGAGCACGCCGCGACACCGCTGGAGATCATCGAACGTGCGGGCCTGCTCGGCTGCCGGCTGCTCCTGCCGCACGCGACCTACGGTGCGGGCGGCGGGACGCGGGGGGCGGCGCCCTCGGACAGCGAACTGGAGACCCTCGCCCGCGCCGGGGCGTCGATCGTCCACTGCCCGTCGACGTCCCTGCGCTACGGCATGGTGCTGGACAGCTTCGACCGGTTCGGCCGGGCCGGGGTGAACATCACGCTCGGCAGCGACAGTTTCCCGCCCGACCTGTTCCGCGCGATGGATGTGGGGTCCAGCCTCACCAAGGTGCTCGAAGGCCGGCTCGACGCAGGCGACCCGGCCGCGTACTTCCGCGCGGCGACGCTCAACGCCGCGCGGGCCCTGGGCCGCGACGACCTCGGGCGGCTCGCGCCCGGTGCGCAGGCCGACCTGGTCGCGGTCCGGCTCACCGACTTCCGGCTCGGTGTCCTCGACGACCCGCTGCGCACCTTCCTGATGTCCGGCTCGCCGCGCGACATCGCCCTGACGGTAGTGGCCGGACGCACCGTGGTCCGGGACGGCGAACTGCCGGGGCGCGACGTGACCGCCATGCAGAGCCGGGCGCAGCGGCTCTTCGGCCGGATGCGGGCGGGCTACGGCGAGCGGAACGCGCACCGCCGTGCCGCCGCCGACCTCTTCCCTCCCGTCTTCCCACGGCTCCCCGCAGGGTCCGCCGCAAGCGAGGCGCCGTGACGGACGAACTCCCGCGACGTGCACGGCCTCGGCGGTGGTGGTGCGCCACGCGTGGCGGCCGCTGCCGCATCCGCCCCGCGGCCGGGCCCGCCGACCACGGCGTCAGACCCGGGGTCGCGTGCGCGGGGCGGCCGGGACCTTGTCGTCGGCTGCGTGACAGCCGAACGTCTGGCCCGCCGTCGTAGCGCGCCCCACCGGCCGCTCGATGTCGTCCTGGACGGCCCGCGCGCCCGACCGGAGCAGCCGGCGGGCCAGGCACCGGGAGATCACCGGCCGTGATCCGGGCGGGGCGCATCGCGTCCTACCCGCGCGTTCACGCCGACAGGCGAGGGCGACTGGCGCAAGAAGCCGCGCGAGCAGGCCCCCATGCCTCCGGGTTCAGCGCACGGGAGCCGTTCTGCCGATCGGTGGCCTCGCCGACGTCGCGACGACCGTGTCCCGAGGGAGTTCGGGACGAGCCCACTCCACCGTTCCCGGCGGGGCGAGGCACGCCCGGCACGGCCCGGCGCGGCCCGGCACGGAGACAGGGGCGGCCAGGGAGCCCGTCTCACCGCGAGAAGCGGTCGGGGCGGCAACCCGAGAGAGCCGGCTCGACGGTTCCGCCGACCAACTCCCGCGCGACCAGGCGGCCCACGGCCGGGGCGAGCGTGACGGCCGAGTGCATCGCCGCCACGTAGAGGCCGGGGACCTCGGCGACCGGGCCGATGATCGGCTCACCGTCGACCGGCATGGGGCGTACTCCGATTCGGGTGCTGAGCAGTTCGACGCTCCCGGCGCCGTGGAAGGTGGACCGGACGGCGGCGAGGGCCCGTTCGGGGGAGTCCGCGGCGGCGATCAGCCGGTCCGCGGCGACCTGCCGGAGATCGAAGTCCTCGGTGTTGACCACGGTGCGGACCAGGTCGGCCGGGGCGCGGAAGCGGAGCAGCGGGCACGGCGACGGCTCGACCGGGACGTGCACGCCGAGCGGCGCGCCCAGCGCGGCCGTGGCAACTCCGGCCGCCAGCACCACCGTCGTACCGGCGAGGGGTCCTGCCGCCGTGTCGACCCCGGCGATCCGGCCCGCCGTATCCCGGCGGACCGCGGTCACCGGCGTGTCCGGACGCACCCGGGCTCCATGGGCGCGAGCGCCGGCGACCAGCCGCTCGGTCACGCCCACCGCGTCGACAGCGCCGTCACCCGGCGCCCAGACCGCCCACTCCGGCGGCTGCCGGAGGGCGGGTTCGAGCGTCGCCACGGTGGCCGCGTCCACGATCGTCTGCCCTGGCCCGGCGTCCGGCGCGCTGCCCTGCCCGGTCCAGCTCAGCGAGCCGGACCAGGTCACCGGTAGTCCCGGCAACTCGGCCCCGAGCCGGTGGTACTCCGCCGTCGTGGTGGCCCGCAGCTCCGCGGCCGGACCTGTGCGCACGCCGGACGACCCGATCCAGGCGAACGAGTCCGCCGTCACTCCCGCGCCCGGCCGCCCGGCGTCGACCAACGTCACCGTCGCGCCCGCCCGGGCGGCGTGGTACGCCACCGACGCGCCGACGATACCGGCACCGACGACGATCACGTCCCGACTCACCTGTGGGCTCAACACGTTCACGACCCTAGCGTCCGCCCGCGCGCCCTGACGGGCCGACGCCTGCCGCCCGACGACCGGAGTCCGCCCGCGTTGCGCACCAGGACGACCAGGACCAGGACGACCAGGACCAGGACCAGGACCAGGACCAGGACCAGGACCGCGACCCGGCGGAACCCGGGCGGACAACGCGCGGCTCCCCGGCGACGACCCGGACGAGCCACCCCCGTACGGTCTCACCGGAGAACCGTGCACGGAACATTTGGAGACCTGACACCATGACCACAGAACGGCCCGCCGCCCTGGTGGGCGCGTACGCGGCGCTGCCCTCCCTGCCAGCCGACCAGGAGCGCTTCTACGACGGGCTCGCCGGTCGGGGGATCGCCGACGGGCTGGAGATCCCGTTCCGTGATGGTCTCGGTGTGGACATCCGCTGGCTGGCCGCACAGATGCGGGGCCGCTTCACCCGATCGGTGATCACCCTGATTCCCGGCACGATGGTGCGGGTGGGGGCCACGGGTGTCTTCGGGCTCGCCTCGAAGGACGAGGCCGGACGGAGTGCGGCGCTCGACTTCCTCCGCGAGGCCCGTGTTGTCGCCGAGGAGCTGAACCAGCTCACCGGCGAGCAGTCGGTCTCCGCCCTCCATATCCACACCGCGCCCTCGAAGACCGCTGCCCGGGAGATGTTCGCCCGTTCCCTCGACGAGATCGCGGCGGGCGCACCCGCCGAGGGCGCCTGGTCCACCCGGCTCGTCCTGGAGCACTGCGACGCGTACGCGCCGGATGTACCGGGCGAGAAGCGGTTCCTGCCGCTGGAGGACGAGATCCCCCTCGCACGGGAGGCGGGGATCGGTGTCACCGTCAACTGGGGCCGTTCGGCGATCGAGGCCCAGGACCCGGGCCGGCCGCTCGCCCAGGTCGAACGGCTCGCCGCCGAGGGCCTGTTGGAGGGCGTCATGTTCTCCGGCGCCGGGCCGGCCGGCAACGGGTACGGGGGAGCGTGGGCGGACGCGCACCTGCCCCTCACCGAGGACGAGCCCACCTCCCTGATGGACGCTGACGAGGTACGCCGCTGCCTGCGCGCGGCCGAAGGGGCGTACTCCTACGCGGGGGCGAAGATCCAGGTCCCCGGTGGCGCCACCGTCGACGAGAGGCTCGCGATGGTGGGCCGCGTCATGCGGCTCCTGGCCCAGCAGACCTCGTAGCGATGGTGTCCCGTTCACCCCGTGACCGGTGTCCCGTGACCCGTGATCCGTGATCCGTGATCCGTGATCCGTGTCCCGGTGAGCGGTCCGCCCCCTCCTGCCCGCGCCATGCGGGCAGGAGGGGGCGGCGCGGCTGCGTGTCGGGGTGCGTCACGCGCCGGGGAAGATCTGGAACTCCGAGAGCTGGGCCGCGCTCCACCCGGTGTTCGCGGTGAAGCTGAGGCGGACGTAGCGGTCGCTGCTGCCGGACGGCAGGCTGATCTTCGCGGTGTTGCCGGTCGACGGGTCGAAGGTGTAGCCGGCCGAATTCACCAGCGTGGTGTACGTGTTGTTGTCGGTGCTGCCGAGGACGGACAGCGTCTCGGTGCGCGTGTTCCACGCGGTGGCCGGCGGGAGGTCCAGCGTGACCGAGCCGATCGACTGGGCGGAGCCGAGGTCGACGGTGAGGGTCTGCGGGTATCCCGCCCCGTCGGAACTCTCCCAGTAGCTGCTGGTGTTGCCGTCGGTCGCGTTCGCCGCCACGTAGGTCTGCTCCGAACTGGTGGCGGTGGTCGGCTGGTTGAGCGCCAGGTTGGTGCCGGCCGTCACGCCGGTGCCCGCCAGCGCGATCGTCAGCGGGCTGCCGGGGGCGTTGCTGGCCACCGAGAGCGTGCCGGTGAGCGGGCCGCCGCTGGTCGGCGCGAAGGTCACGCCGACCGTGCAGGACCCGCCCGCGGCGAGGGAGGTGCCGCAGGTGTTGGTCTCGGTGAACGGTCCGGTGGCGGCGATCGAGGAGATCGCCGCGGCCGAGGTGCCCGGGTTCTTGATGGTCACGCTCTGCACCGCGCTCTTGCTGCCCGAGGCGACGTCGCCGAAGGAGAGGCTGGTGCTCGACGCGTTGAGCGAGCCGGCCTGCACCGGGTCCGGGAAGGTGGTGAGCACCGGCGTGGTGCTCCAGCCGGAGTTCCCGCTGCCCAGGTTGAAGGTGTATGCGCCCGAGACCTTGCCCGGGTAGCTGTAGTTGTACGCGCCGGACACGCCGATGCCGCTCGCCGTCAGACCACTGACGCTCGCCGCGCCGCCGGTCTCGGCCTGGAAGACCGTGGTCCCGGTGTTGGTCACCTTCACGTTGCTGATGTTCAGCCCGTTGGCGACGTGGCCGGTGCCGTCGCCGCCGACGATCTCGAACGCCTCGTACGGGCTGTCCAGGATCGCGCCTCCCGAGTAGTTGACGGTCACCCCGGTGAAGTCCGAGTCGTAGGGGTCGAACTGGACCGCGCCCATCGGGTGGCTCCAGTTCGGGTTCATCTCCCCGGACCGGATCACGTAGTTGCCCGAGACGGTGATCGTGCCGGACAGCGGCGAGAAGGGCTGGAGGAACGCCTCGTTGGAGATGTCGATGCCGGAGCCGAGCGGTTCGGTGTCCGCCACGACGTTGTTGGAGATGGTGTTGTTCGAGCCGCCGTAGTCGGCGATGCCGTTGGCCAGCGTCGGCTGCACGATCGTGTTGTTGCTGAAGGTGATGCCGGAGTCGGCGGTCGGGTAGGACCAGATCGCCAGGGCGTCGTCGCCGGAGTTGCGGATGAAGTTGTTCTTCACCGTGCAGTTGGTGGCGTTGCCGTTGAAGTTCAGGCCGTCGGCGTCGGTGGACTCGATGACGGTGTTCTCCACCGTGCAGCCGCTGTTGCCGTACTGCAGCCAGAATCCGACGTTGGTGTCCTGGACCCACAGGCCGTCGACGGTCCAGTTGCTGCCGAGCGAGCCGTCGATCGCGTTGGACGTCGAGTCGTCGTGCCGGCCGACGGTGGAGCCGAGGATGGCGAAGTTGCTCAGGTTGATCGGGCCCGCGACCGACGAGGTGTTGTCGATCAGCTCATTGGTCTTGAGCTGGGTGTACCAGTTGCCGGCGCCCTCGATCGTGCCCTTGGTGATGTTCAGGTGCGAGCTGACCAGGTACGTGCCGGAGGGGACCCAGACCGGCTCGCCCGCGCTGTTGGCCGCGGTGATCGCGTTGTTGAACGCGCTGGAGGAGTCCTTCGCGCCGGTCGGATCGGCGCCGTAGCCCGCGACCGAGACCGAGCCGGACGGCTGGGTGATCGCGGCCGGGACGTTGTAGAAGTCCGCGACGTCGAGGGTGTACGGCGTGGCCGTGTTCCCGGAGTCGACCTGCAACTTGACCGTGGTGCCGGCCGGGTAGGACTGCCCGAACGCCAACCGGGTGTCGTCGTAGAACTTGTGCGTCTTGCTGCCGGTGATGCCGCCGGTGGAGATGTAGCTGTAGGCCGAGGTCAGCGAGAGCTGCTGGCTCAGCTTGGTGCCGTTGACGTAGACGTCGAGCGTGCCCGAGGTGCCCTGCGGCACGGCGTAGTGCAGGTCGACGGCGTTGGCCGCGCCGGTCAGCGTGAACTGCACGTACTGGCCGGCCGAGGACAGCTGCACCGCCTCGCGTCCGGACGCCTCGGTGGCCAGGTCGCCCTGGGTGAAGTCGGGGCCGATGACGGTGCCGGTGTGCGCGGCGGCCTCGGCCTCGTACTCGGTGAACGGCAGGCTGGCGCCGACCCCGCTCGGCACGTTGAACGGGGACTGGGCCCAGTAGGGCGGGGTGCCGGCGGCGGCCTGGGCGGTCGCGGCGCCGAGCAGCACGGGGATCGTGGCGAGCGCGGTGGCGGCGGCCACTCCCCACGTGGTCAGCCGCCTGCGGCGGCCTGTGGGGGGAGGGCTGCCGGGTAACGCGGGGAGTTGGGACATCGGTGTCCTGTCCTTTCGGCGAAACGGTGGGTGCGGTGCCGGTGGGTCGGATACGCGCGGGGAGCGCGTCGCGTGCCGCGGGGAGCGGCGAGGGGGGCGCGGTGCTCGCGCTGCTGGTGGCGGTCAGCTTGCCGGCGCGGGCCGGGCCGGTGGTCGTTCCGATGCCGCTGCCGGGGCCTCGTCAGCCGGCTCGCCCGCGGTGTACCTCGGGCCGATCACGGACCCGTTCGTCGGCCGGGTCTCCGCCTGCACGCCGGTGTACGGCAGCCTCGCGCCGCCGCCGGTGACGGCCGTAATCGCCGCGGCCGGTGAACCGGTCACCGCGGCCACGCCCATGGCCGGCGACGCGGAGCCGCCGGCCATGGCGAGCGCGCGTCGCAGTGCTCTGGAACTCCTGAACACCTTTGACTCCTTGAGGCGCGAGAGCGAGGGCGGAGTCCGCCGTCGCCGTCTGTTGACAGTGGGGGTGGGGCAACAGCACGGATACGGGTGCGCGGTGGGGAGATGAAGTTGTCGGGGCCTTGGTCCATCGCGCGTGCCGCGCCGACGTGAGGGGGGAGCGGCGCGCTGTCGGACCACGGGACCGTGCGGGCTCGGGCTCGGACTCGGAGGTGGACTCGGTCCGGTAGTGCACGGTGGACCGTAACAGAGCTGATATGGCCGTGCAATAACTCGACAAGGCTTTGTTAGTTATTGACTTACCCGCCAGTGGGGTCGCTCGCCCGCCGGCAAGATCCCTGTCCCGCCGGCGGGCGCGCGGGGCGGCGCGGGCGGGCGCTCCGATGCGGGCCTGATCCAGGGCGTGCTCGGTGACGCCGCGGGCGCCGGTGACGTCCTGGCCGACCCCCGGTTCGCCGACCGCGACGCGGGCGACTACCGTGCACTGCCCATCAGCCCCGCCATCGACAACGGCGGGCCGGCGGCTGGGCCGACCGACTTCTACGGTGCCCCCGCGCTCGTAGGGCCCGCGTCCGACAGCGGCGCCATCGAGAGCCAGGATGCGAGGACCGGCTCCCGCCGCTGACCGCCCCGCGCGGGTGCGGGGCGGCCTGCGGCCCGGGGGCCGGCCGTCGTCACTTGTGGGCGCGGAGGAAAGCCGGGATGTCCGCACGGGTCGGGTAGTTCGGCAGCGGAGCGGGCTGGTCCTGGAGGAAGTCGCTGATGACCGTGGCGGCCCGCTGGTCGTTGTCGTCCAGGCCGTTCCACATGTGGTGTCCGACGCCGGGCATGTACTGGGTGCGCTGGATGGCCGGGTCGTCGGCGAGGACCGTGGTCTCCCACGCGCGGACCTGGGAGGAGCACTCGGCGAGCATGAGCATCGCGGGCGTGTTCGACCGCTTCAACCGGGGCGCGATGGACGGTGAGTCCTTGATCGTCTGCTGGACGCGCAGGCTCGCCGCGGCGCTGAAGGAGAAGTTGTCCGGTGTGTCCTCGACGGGGATGCGGTGCGCGTCCTTGGCGCAGTAGCCGGACGCGGTGTCGCTGCCGAGGTCGGCCGCGGTGAACGCGTTGTCGCCCTCGGCCTGGCCGACGAGTCCGGTGTCGGGCCGGAGCAGTCCGAGCCGCATCAGGCCGAACGCGACGGCGTACCGCGGGCGGTGGGTGGAGCGCGGCCCGGTCATGGCCGGTGCGATGCCGCGCGCCGACGGCCGGCCCTTGTTGCCGGACAGGTGCGCGGTGGGTCCGTCCACCGGGCCGGGTTCGGCGATCACCGCCCGGTGGAAGTGCGCGGAGACGGCCGGGTCGGCCAGGGCGCGGGTGAGCACGACGGCGCCCGAGGAGAAGCCCACGACGTCGACCCGGCCCTTCCCGAGCCGTTCGACGAAGGCGCCGAGGTCCGCCACGGACCGGGTGATCGAGTACTGGTCCATGGGCAGCAGATCGCTGCGGCCGCCGCCGGCCTGCTCGTAGGCGTAGACGTCGTAGCCCTGCCGGGCCAGGAGTTGCAGGAAGCGGTGGTCGAGCACCGAGATGCCGCGCACCGGGCCGCCGTTGAGGTAGACCAGCGGCACGGGGTGCCGGCTGCCGCCGGCGGCGGGCGGGTAGTGGTAGACCGCGACGCGGCTGCCCGTGGCCAGGCTCCAGTGCTGCGTGGCCACGAAGGGCAGGGCCGGCGGATAGTGCCGCGCCGTGGCCACCGTCGGCACGCACACCGTGGCGGTCAGCGCCGCGGCGAGGACCACCGGCACGAACGGCACGATCCGCCGTCGCCACGTCCGGCGCCTGCCGCGCCACAGTGCGGCGGCGGCCGCGACGGCGAGAGTCGTCCCCCACGCGACGACGCCCGAGCCCGCTCCGTCGGTGGCGACGATCAGCGCCAGGAAGACGGCGATCAGCCCCACGACGGCCGCGAGTGCGGCCAGCAGGCGGCCGGTGATCCGGCCGACGGTGCGGATGGCGGTGCGGCTGCCTGTGCGACTGGCTCTGCGACTCGTGGCGGAGCCGGTCCTGCGTGCGGCACGTATGGCGGAAAGTGGCACGAAAAGCCCCCGGTTTGTTTTGAAACGACGTTCTAAAACGATGTTACCAAACCAGGTAGACTGCTCGGCGTGGGAAGGCCGCGAACGAACGACGACGCCGTCGGAGAACGGCTGGTGTCGTGCGCGACGGAGATGTTCGCCACGCACCGCCCGGAAGGGGTGACCGTCCGGGCCCTGGCCGCCGCCGCGGAGACGTCGACGGGGGCGGTGTACACCCTGTTCGGTGGCAAGGACGGGCTGGTCGCCGAGGTGCGCGGCCGGGCGGTGGCCGGCTTGTTCCAGGACCTGTCGACGGTCGCGGTGTCCGGCGACCCGCTCGCCGACCTGCGCGCGCTGGCCGCCGCGTACCGGGGGTGGGCCGTCGCCCACCGCCACCTCTACGCCGTGCTGTTCGGCGGTGCGCAGCGCTTCGACCCCTCGGGCGAGGTGGGCTCCGGTGACCCGGTCAGGCCGCTGCTCGCGGCGATCGACCGGGCCGTGGCGAGTGCGGTGCTCGCGGGCGAACCGACGCTGATCGCCCTCTCGTTGTGGGTGACCCTGCACGGGCTGGTGTCGCTCGAACTGGCCGGCGCGCTCGACTCCGCGACGCTGGATCGGGCGTTCGGATCGACGATCGACGCGACGCTGCGCGGGTGGGCGCCCGCACCGGCTGGCGGCCCTCCGCTCCCGTAGGGGCCCTCGGCTCACGCGCCGTGCTGCCGGCCCGAAGCACGCCGTACGCCGACACCTGGTGCGCGGAACTCCCCCGGGAAGCGGCGGATTTGCTCCCAGTGGGGACCGCGGCGCCGAGGCGGGGTCGTCCGGGTTCCTGCGTCGGAGGGCCGCACCGTCGTGGATCGGGCCCGATAGGTTGGTCGGATGGGAGCCTCTGCGCGGTATGACCGCCCTGGTCGCGTGATCTTTCTCAACGGCACGTCAAGTGCCGGCAAGACCACCTTGGCCCGCGCGATCCAGGAGGAAAGCGACGAGCCGTACCTGTACTGGGGCATCGATACGCTGTTCGCGATGGTGCCGGAGAAGTGGGCCGGCGCCCGCGGCGGGCCCTTGAGCTTCGAAGGGTTCCGCTACGACCGGTCGGAGCGTGACGAGGACGGCCGTCAGCTGATCACCGTCCGGTACGGCGACGTCGGCCGCCGGATGCTTGCCGCCGCCTGTGCGTCGGTCGCCGAGCTGGCGCTCAAGGGCTGCAACGTCGTGGTCGACGAGATGCTGCTGGACCCCGATCTGCTGGCGGACTGGCTCCAGGCGCTCTCCGGCGTGGAGGTCTGTCTCGTCGGGGTGTACTGCCCCCTCGACGTGCTGGAGGAGCGGGAGGCGGCACGGGGCAATCCGGCGGGCCTGGCGAGGGGACACCTGCGGACGGTTCACGCCCATGAGGCCAGGTACGACCTCAAGGTCGATACCAGCAGGGCTCCCGCGCAGGAGCTGGCGCGCACGGTTCTTCGCGCTCACTCGCCGGCGGTGGCAGCGGGGTGCGACGGTGGCGGGCCGGGAAGCCAGAGGTGAGGGCCCTCGTCGACGGCGCGATCGCCGGTGACCTGGACAACCTGTCGGCGTAGGCGAAGCGGCACGGGGAGAGCGGTGGCCGGCCGCACGGGAACCGAGGCCGGCCGCGGCCTTGTGCTTCCCCGCTCAGCGGCGCGCCGTGTAGGGCGGGAAGGCGGTGGGATCGGTGAGGTCCACGTCGGCGTCGGGCCAGCGCCGGCGCAGCAGGTCGGCGGTGTGACGGGCCCAGCCGGTGAGGTGGGGGAAGGCGCGATGGGCCTCGGCGGTACGGGCCGCGGCTTCCAACGTCTCGACGAGCTGGGGTCTGCTGTGGTCTCCGGGCGCGCGGGTGTCGAGGAGGGCGAACCGTTGCAGGCGGACGATCGCCCAGGAGATGCACGCCGCTGCCAGGCCGAAGCCGAACCGCAGGTCGTCTTCCGCTTGGGGAATGCCGTGGGCCAGAGCGCCGCGGTAGTGGTCGCCAAGGCGGGCGCTCAGGGGGCCACCCACAGTCATCCATGCCGGGCCGGGCACATGAAGGCAAACGGCGTCGAGGAGGGCGTGGGTGTAGCACGCTGACTCGAAGTCGATGAGGCGGGCGTCGGCGGGGCCTGACTCGTGGAGCAGGATGTTGTTCGTCTCCGCATCGCCGTTGCTGAATGCCAGGAACGGGCCGGGCTCGCTCAACTCAGCGAGAGCGGAACTGAGTTCGGTCTCGGCTCGCCCGGTGACGGGGGCGCCGAGGATCGCGGTGGGCCCGTCTCGGTGTGCCTCGTCCAGGAGCCGGGCGAACCGGTCCACGTGACCGGCCTCCGGGTTGCTCGGCCCGCTGGACGACCGTCGCGCGCGGTAGGTGTCGGCGTACCCGGCCGTGGCGGCGTTGAGTTCGCCGCGGGCGCGGGCGAAGGCGACCAGTCGATCGGAATGGGCCGCGGCTCCGTCACGGCGGAGCAGCTCGTCCAGGGCGGTGCGGGGTGCCAGATCCTCCAGAACCACGATTCCCTCGGAAAGGTCGGCGGCGACAACCCGCGGGGCGAGAGCCAGACCGAGGTCCTCGGAGAGGAACCGCAGTGCCGCCAACTCGGTGTGGAGTCGCATGGGTTCGGTGCGAGTGTCGCTCGGGTGGCTCCGCACCCATTTGACGACCACGGTCCTGGGGACCGCCGCGCCGCGGAGCGTTGCACGGGCGACGGACCAGGGCGCCAGGTGCTCCCAGGTCTCGACCCCGCCGGGTGCCCCGTAATGATCCGTCAGGAGAGCTTCGACGGCGGAGTATCGAGGGCGCGCACTCCCGGCAGGCATCTGGGCACCCTATTCCGGCGGATGGAAGGGATGTCCAGGGGATGTCCGTCAGGAGCGGCTGGAACGCCTGGCTGCCGTGCACCTTCGCGCCGGAGACCTCGGGGGGCGGCGGGATGCTCGTACCTCCTTGAGCGAGGGTTCGCGTCGCGCGGCAGGCACGCGTCCGATCGCCCAGATCGTAAGGATAGTTGACGAACAAGTCAATGAAACTGACTATGGCATCGCCGAGCTGAAGCCCGCCGGAGCCCACCGGCTCCGGCGGCTCTGGGGCGAAGGGGAAGCGAGGGCGGGCGGCCCGGTGGGGCCGGCCTACCGCGCGTAGGGGTCGGTGATCTCGCGGAGCTGATCAAGGATCTGGTGCAGCAGCGCGAAGTTGCGCGTGCCCAGGTACGCCTTCCACTCCGCGAGGATCTCGTCGAGCGTCGCCGAGGCCACCTCGACCGCCCGCCTGCCGCGCTCCTCGATCACGATCAACCGGGCGCGACCGTCCGTGGGGTCGGGGACCCGGCGGACATAGCCCAGGCGCTCCAGTTGGTCGACCAGCACGCCGGCGCTCTGCTTGCTCATTTGTGCCTGGTCAGCGAGGTCCGTGAGGCGTGATCCGTCAGGGGCGACGCGTTGGAACACCCGGCACTGGGCGAGGGTCCAGTCGTCGAACCCGGCATCCTGCAAGGCCCGGAACATCCGGTCCTCGGTGTACCGGTACGGGATGAACAGCGCCACCCCTAGATTCACCTGCTGCTCGTCGTCCATACCGCTCTCGGCTCCGTCGCCCACCTGATCCCACGAGGTTCACACCTTACGTCAATGCCGCCGGGCCGGATCGCGGCCGGCGCCGGACGCGGCGGCGCGTGCCCGGCTGCGCGCTCGCCGCGTTCCACCGCGCGCCGTCCGTCCCTCGGCGGCGCCCCGCCGACTGCTGTTGGCGTCGGCGCCGACACACGAGTACGGTAGTCAATGTTCCTGACGAAGTCGCATGGCGGCTCGATGAAGGAACGGGCGGTACGCCCGAGGACTGTGCACGTCCGGAGACCGCATCGGAGACAGAGAGAACGCAGGTATCGCGATGACATCGACATCAAACCTGACCGGCAAGCGGGCCCTGGTCACCGGAGGCAGCAGTGGAATCGGCGCCGCGATCGTGCGGCGGCTCGCCGCCCAGGGGGCCGCGGTCGCGGTCAACTATCGATCCGACAAGGACGCCGCCGAGGCGCTCGTCGGCGAACTCCGCAACGACGGGCGTGAGGCGTCGGCCTTCGCGGCCGACATCAGCGACAGGGCGCAGTGCCACGAACTGGTCGGCGCGGTGGCGTCCGAGTTCGGCGGCCTGGACCTGCTGGTCAGCAACGCCGGGGTCGAGCACTTCGGGGCGCTGGAGACCATCACCCAGGCCGACTTCGACCGCCTCTTCCAGACCAACGTGGCCGGACAGCTGTTCGTCACGCAGGCGGCGGCCGCCGCGATGGCCGACGGCGGCCGGATCGTGCTCAGCTCCTCCGTCAGCGCACGCCTGGAGGTCCGTCGACACGCCCTGTACGCGGCAAGCAAGGCCGCCATCCCGGCCATGGTGCGCAATCTCGCTCCCGAACTGGCCGAACGGAACATCGCCATCAACGCGATCGCCCCCGGCGCCACCGCCACCCGCATGGCCGGCTACGCACCCCACTACATCCACCCCGCGCTCACCGATGTTCCCTTTCCCGCACTCGTCCGCTCGATGAGCGCGCTCGGCCGGATGGCCCAGCCTGACGAGATCGCCGCCGTGGTCGCGTTCCTCCTCTCGCCGGACGCGTCGTACATCACCGGCGCCACCATCGAAGCCGACGGCGGCTGGAACTGATCCGCCGGGCCGTCGAACCCGGCCGTGGCATCGGCACTTCGAGCGTCGAGCCCGGTGGTACCGGCCGCTGGTACGGCGGGCGGGGTGTCCACGGCCGTCGGCAGGACGGCCACTCCTCGCGGGGGCGCCGGCGATCTTCGCTCCCACAGTCGTTCACCCACACCGCACACCTATCGAAGGAAAACACCATGTCCACTGTCATCACCGGAGCATCGGGTCACCTCGGCCGGCTCGTCGTCGATCAGCTCCTCGCCGGCGGCACACCGCCGGCGCAGATCGTGGCCACCGGCCGGGACGTCGACAAGCTCACCGACCTCGCACGCAGCGGGGTGACGGTGCGGCGCGCGGACTTCGCCGACCCGCTCACCCTCGACAACGCCTTCGCGGGCGCCGACACGCTGCTGCTGGTCTCCACGACGACGGTGGGGGAGCGGTTCGACAACGCCCGCAACGCCATCGACGCGGCGGCCCGCGCCGGGGTGTCCCGGATCGTGTACACCAGCATCGTCAACGCCTCGACCGCGCGCATGACACTCGCCGACGAACATCGCCGCACCGAGGAGTACCTGCGTGCCAGCGGTTCGGAGTTCGTCATCCTGCGCAACGGATGGTACTTGGAGAACTACACCGACCAGCTTCCGATGATCACCCAGTACCACGCGCTGCTCGGCAGCGCGCACGACGGTCTCGTCAGCGCGGCCGGCCGCCGCGACTACGCGGCCGCCGCCGCCGCGGTGCTGACGCAGGACGGGCACCTCGGAGCGACCTACGAGCTGGGCGGACCGGCGTTCACCCTGACCGAACTCGCCGCCACGATCAGCGACGTCCTCGGCACCCCCATCGCCTACCAGGACATGCCGGTCGCCGATTACACCGCCGCCCTGACCGCCGCGGGGCTGCCCCCGGAGATGGCTGCCGCCGTCGCCGACGCCGACGCCGGCCTGGCCCGCGGAGAGTTGTTCACCGCCCGCGAGGACCTGGTGAAGCTCATCGGCCGGCCGGCGACCACGGTGCGCGAAGCCGTCCAGAACGCCGCGACCGCCGAGGAGACACGGTGAGCACTTCTTCCGCACCCGGCGTCGACACCCACGAGATGGTGCTGATCCACCGCGTCATCCGGCGCGAGTTCGGTCAGCTCCCTCGACTGCTGCGCTCCGCGGCGCATGACCCTGCGCGGTCCAAGGTCGTCGGCGCGCACGCCCGGGAGATGCTGGACTTCCTCCACACGCACCACACCGGCGAGGACGAACTGCTCTTCCCCGTGCTGCGCGAGCGCGCCGCGCTCGACCCGGAGCTGATGGACCGGATGGACGCGCAGCACGCGCAGGTCGACGATGCCGTCACGGCCGTCGGCGCGGAACTGCCGGCGTGGACCGCGAGCGCGGACGCCGCCGCCGGCGAGCGGATGGCGGCCCTCATCGACGCCATGATGCCGACACTGATCGACCACCTGGCCGAGGAGGAGGAGAAGATACTGCCGATCGTCTCGGTCACGCTGACGCAACGCGAATGGGACGCGCTCGGCAAGCACGGCATGAGCGCGATTCCGCTCACACGGCGGCTGGTCATCCTCGGCCACATCACCGAGGAGACCGACGACGCGGAACGGGAGAGGTTCCTGAAGGTCGTGCCGGCCCCGGCCCGCTTGGCCTACAAGCTGATCGGGCACCGCCGGTTCACCCGCGAAACCACCACCATCCGCGGCTGAACCGCTCCGAGAACCAGGGCAGTTGGGCACGGCAGTGCCGGCGGAGAGGTGGCTCGTGCCCGGCCAGGCCGGGCGAGCGCGGCGCCCGGGCTCTGGTTGCCGGACGCGATGAGGAGCGTGCAGGCGCGGTCGTGGACGCCATCCGCGCCGCTGACGGCAAGGCCCGCTTCGTGGCAGCCGACCTCAGGGATGCCGCGGGCTGCCCGCGAACGGCATGCCGGCCAGGGGCGACCAGGCGCAGGTGGCCGGGTCGTAGGAGTGGGTGTGGACCGACGGGGTGGTGCTGTCGCCGCCGCCGGCGCGCTAGAGCGTCTTGCCGATCGCGCCGCAGCCGAGCCAGGCGGTCGCCCCGGGCTGGTCGGCGACCCCGGCTGAACCGACCCGG
The DNA here is from genome assembly GCF_040702025.1 of Streptomyces sp. NPDC088194. Lineage (NCBI taxonomy): Bacteria > Bacillati > Actinomycetota > Actinomycetes > Kitasatosporales > Streptomycetaceae > Streptomyces > Streptomyces sp. NPDC088194. The sequence continues at coordinate 51,534 of NZ_JBFBIV010000019.1, forward strand.
CCGGCGGCCACCACTGCCGCCGGCCGCCGACGGCTTGTCCGTCTCCCTGTGCCCGTCGGCCCGCCCACCGGGCCGACGGGTGCGCCGAGACGGAAGGTTCCGACTTCACCCATGCACGCACAGCCCGGGCCTCGCCAGACCGCACCGGCGCTTCCCCGCGACAACGAGAGGCCGCTCGACCACGTTCGCCACGACGGCGCGTAAGCCACCCGCGAGCGGGCCGAACGGGCCGCCCGCACAGTCCTCACGGCTTTGGGCGGTCAGTCGGTGACGACTTGTGCGGCGAACTCGCCACCCACCACAGCACGGCCTAAGCGTGCCGCCGTCCTGCCGGCGGTCGCCACCTGGCCGGACGCACGATCCGCAGCGTGGGCCCGGCCTCTTCGGGGCTACCGAACAGCCCGCGGGTGCCGGTGAGTTCCAGTATCCGTGCGACCGTCGGTGCCAGCGCCGAGACGGTCAGCGTGACCTCGCGGTCGATGGCCCGCGACCTGAGCCGCAGCAACATGTTCAGACCTGCGCAGTCGAAGAACCGGACGTCGCCGAGGTCGAGGTCCAGGCCGCCCGGCGAGCGTTCCAGGCAGTGCGCCAGCACGCTGCCGACGCCCGCCGCGGTGGCGAAATCGATCTCGCCGCATACGGCGGCCCGGCAGCGGCCGTTCCGCTCGACGGTCCGGATGGTGAGGCCCGAGCCGATGTCCCTGAAGGTGGCGGTCCTCGACTGCGCCGGGTCGTCTCCGTGAGCGAGCATGTGGTTGCCGGCGGCTGACACGGGTTCTGTGACGGACATGGGACCTACCCCCCTCTGTGGTTGTACCTGGCCATGAGCGTTCCCTTCCGCTCCGCGCACGTCAAGGAATACACGAAATATTGTTCATGAATTGAGCGCCAGGAACAACTCGCCGTAGGGTGGGCGGGTGCCCGAACCAGCCGACGCCCGCCCGACCTGGACCTTCCTGACCAACCACGCGCGGGTACTGGCCGCCATCGCCCGTGACCCCGGGGTCCGCGTGCGCGACATCGCGGCACGATGCCTGCTGACCGAGCGTGCGGTGCAGAGGATCATCGCCGACCTGGAAGGCGACGGTTACCTCAGGCACACGCGGGTCGGACGCGCCAACCACTACGAGATCCCCCCGGGCACCAGGCTCCGGCACCCCGCCGACGCCGGGCCCACCGTCGCCGACCTGCTCGCCCTTCTCGCCCTGGAATCCGGCGACCAGGCGGGCTGACCGCCAGCACGCCGCCGCACGGCTCGGGCGTGACGGGTCGGGCGTGACGGGTCGCGGGCGTTCATCGGCCGTCGTGTCGCCCCGTCCCCTCGTCGGGGGCATCCGCTCGAACGTCGTCCGCCTCGCGTATGCCGCGCTCATCCGACCGGGGCCGCGTGAGAGGGGAGGCGGTCCTGGCCGGGGCCTCAGGCGGGCTGTTCCGGGTCGGGCGCTATCAGGTCCACGAGGCCGTCCATGCCGCCCCGCGCGAACGCGGCCCGCTGCCGTGCGGCCCCCGTTCCGTTGCGGATGAGGCGCTGCGCGCCGGCGTTCACGCGGCCGGCGTCGCCGAACTCCTTGAGCGCGGGGGCGATGCGTTCCAGCAGCGAACCGACCACTTCGGCCGCGGACGAGGGGGTGGCGGTGCGCGGATCGACCAGGTCGGCGCTCAGGCCGCGGCGGGCGGCATGCCATCCGGCGGCTTGCAGCACGCTGGCCGGTGGGTCCAGCGGGCGGGCTCCTCGGCGGCCCTCGCGCAACGCCGTCGCCACCAGCCCCCGTGCCATACCCGCGATCGTGACCGCACTCTCGACGTCGAGCTGGACATCGGGAGCCCGAACCTCGAGCGTCGGGTATTCGTCGGACAGCCGCGCGTGCCAGTAGAGCTGGTGCCGGTCGGCGACCACGCCGGTGGCCAGCAGGGCCGCCACCCGCTCCTCGTAGTGGGCGGCGCCGGAGAAGAAGGGCGGCGGCCCGCTGACCGGCCAGCGCCCGAACACCACGGTGCGCCAGCTGGCGAACCCGGTGTCCCGCCCCTCCCAGAAGGGGGAGTTGGCGCCCAGCGCCACCAGCACCGGCAGCCAGGGCCGCAGCCGGCCGAGCGCGGCGGCTCCGGCTTCGCGGTCGGGTACGGCTACGTGGATGTGCATGCCGCAGATCAGCTGCTCGTCGACCAGGCGCGCCACGTCCGCCCGTATCTCCCGGTAACGCTGCGTGGCTGTCACGGGTACCGCCGGTCCGTCCGCCACGGGCGCGGCCCCGGTGGAGGCGAGCCGGCAGCCGGCATGGCGTGCCGCGGCTGCGACGGTCCGCCGGTACCGGACGAGATGCGAGGCGGCCTCGTCGAGTTCGGAGCACACCGGGGTGGCGATCTCGACCTGCGCCTGCAGCAGCTCGCTGTCGACCTCTTCGCGCCGCAGGCCGGGCTCCCGCTCGGCCGCCGCCTGCACCTCGCCCACGCGCGGGGCCGGCAGTCCGGTCTCCCGGTCGAGCAGCAGGAACTCTTCTTCCACGCCGAGGGTCGGACCTGTCGTCATGTGGAGCGCCTACCCCTGATCGGTGCCGGCACGACGGGACCGGGGGACTTCGGCGCTCGGACCGCAACCCCGGCCGCGCGCCGCGCCGGCGTTCACCGGCTCCGCCACGGCCGCCGCACGGACAAGGGCGCGGCTCGGTACAGCAGGCCGCTTCCGAACGGTTCGAGCACCGGCTGCTCGGGCTGTGCCCGGCGACGCGTTCTCGGGCACAGTGTGGGAACCGGAGATCACGGCCACTCCCGTCGAGGGCGTGGCGCCTACCGCGGATCTTGCGGGGCGGATGCGAAGAGGTTGAGGCCCAGCGCGCCGGACAGGTAGTGGGTCGCCCGTTGGCCTCGGACGCTGTTGCCGGCCGGGTCCAGACCGGGGGAGAACACGGCCAGCCCGCCCTTGCCGGGAGCGATGGTCAGGATGCCGCCGGATACCCCGCTCTTGCCCGGCATGCCGATCTCGTAGAGCCAGTCGCCGCTGCGCTCGTACAGGCCGGAGGCGGCCAGCGCGGCCAGAGTGTCGCGGCACACCGCGGCGTCGACGACCTGATCGCCGGTGAGGGGATTGACCCCGCCGGCGGCGAGGGTGGCTCCCATGACGGCCAGGTCGCGGGTGGTCACCGAGAGGGAGCACTGCATGGTGTAGACGTCCGTGGTCTCGATCGGATTCCAGCCGAGGCGGTGGTAGCTGTCGAGCAGCCGGGCGATGGACTCGTTGCGCTGGTTGGAGGCAGCCTCCGACTCGTACACCCGCGTGTCCAGGTCGAGTTCACGGCCGGCGAAGCGGGACAGTCCGTGGTGGACGAAGTCCCAGCGCTCGGCGGCGTCCGCGCCGGGGACCAGGCTCGTGGTGGCCAGTGCGCCGGCGTTGACCATCGGATTCATCGGGCTGCCGTGATTGAGCTCGATGGCCAGGACGGAGTTGAACGGCAGGCCGGTGTTGTTGACCCCCACCCGCCGCCGGACCGGCTCGCGCCCGAGGGCCTGGTCCACCAGGGCGAACACGAACGCCTTCGAGATGGACTGGAGGGAGAACGCATGGCCGGCGTCACCGGCGTGGCGAACGCTTCCGTGCCCGTCGGCGACGCTGAGTCCGAACAGGCTCGGATCGGCCTCGGCCAATGCGGGAATGTAGTCCGCCACGCGTCCCGAGGCGTCGTCCCGAAACCGTGCGTAGGCCGCGGACAGCGCGTCATCCACGGCTTCCGCACTGGGCAGGGTGCCGGTGGAGACAGCCGCCGCCGCACGGCCCGGCCCGGCCGAGTCGCCAGGATCGTGGATCACGCCGCCCATGGACCATGGCCTCCTCTCACGATTCACCCGCAAGCCTGCCGGGCAACTCCTCAGTCGTTCCGGACCCTGGCTACGTACGAGCGCGGGCGTATCCGTTCAGCGGGGTGTGTCGAGCACGTTGCGGATGCGGGTGGCGACGTGCAGGTTGAGGCGGGTCTCGACGTCACTGAGGTCGTGCCCGGTGATCTCGCGGATGCGCTGGAGGCGGTAGCGGACCGTGCTGCGGTGGATGAGCAGCGTCTCCGAGGTCGTGTCGTAGCTGCCGCCGCTCTCCAGATAGCGCGAGAGCGTCGTCACCAGCTCGGTGTGGTGGTGGGAGTCGTAGTCCAGCAGCTGTCCCAGCCATTCGCGGACGAAGCGGTCGGCTTCCCGTTCGCCTTCGCCGGTGCCCATCATGCGGCACAGGCCCAGGTCCTCGAAGCTGGTGCTTCCGTTCGGGTCCTGGGAACGGCGGCGGACGGTGAGGGCACGGACTGCCTCGTCGTAGGAGTGCGGCAGTTCGGTGAAGGCGTCGCACCGGCCGCCGACCCCGATCGAGCCGGCTCCGGCGCCGAGTTCGTCCGCGACGGCCCGGTACAACTCGCCTTCCGGATCAGGCCGGTCCTCGCCGGCCACGAGGACGACCGTGGTCGGGCCACGGGAGCCGACGAGTACGTCCAGGCGTAGCCGCCCGGCCGCCCGCGCCACCGCATCGCCGAGCGCGGCCCTCTCGGCCGTCCCGGGCCACTCCAGTACCGCGACCCTGTACGGCCGGTGCAGGTCGTGGCCGAGGACGGCCGCCTGGGCGAAGTCGTCGTCGGTCGTCTCTCCCGCGATCAGCCGGTCGACCAGGTCGTGGCCGAGGCGGGGCTTCAGCTCGACCAGTCTGCGTTCGTGGGAGAGCAGGGGGGCCAGCACCAGGGCGGCCTGTTCGAGCGCTGAGGTGTCCGTTCGCGTGGCCCGCTGGTCCGGATCGACGAGTGCTGCCACGCCGAGCAGATCTCCGGCCATCTCGATGGGGACGATCAGCCGGTCCCGGTCGCGGACGGCGCCGGGGTGGTGGCGCGCGTCACGGATCAGGGCGTCCTGGTCCCGGTGTCCCGAGCGGGGGCGCGGTCCACTCGTGCCCTCTCGGCAGGGTTCCCCGCCGGGCCCCGCCCAGGCCCGCGGGTTGCCGAAGCGGTCCTCGGTGAGGGCCGCGAATCCCGTGTGAGCGTGCAGTTCCCGCAGGATGCCGGTCTCGCCGCACCCGGAGGCGGCGGCACGGGAGAGCGCTTCCTGGACGGCGAGCCGCGCGGCCAGGACGGAGACGGTCGCGTCGAGTCCTGGGGTGGGTGAGCCGCCCTCGGTCCCCGGTGGGTTCTCGGTGTCCGGCAGGTCCCCGATCCCCGGCACCCCCTCCGACCCGACGCGGGCCGGATCTGCCCGGTGCCCGGTGAGGCGCGCGAGGGCGATCCCGGTCTGCTGTGCGAGCAGGTCGGTCAGGGCGGTCTCCTCGGCCGAGGGCGTGGTCAGGGATCGGACGACGAGATAGCCGAGGCAGTCGTCCCGGTATCGCAGAGCGATGGCTCGTGCCCACGGCCCGCCCGGCTCGTGCAGGTGCCGGCTGCGGCCGTCCAGCGCGTCGATCCGCCGGTCGAGCCGGTCGGCGGCCACCGCGTCGGCGACGGGCGCCTCAGCCGGGGCCCCGCCGGCGGGGCCCACCGCCGGTTTCCGCGCCGCCGCACCCCCCGGCCGGGCGGCGCCGGGAGCAGCGAGCCGGCGCGGTGGGCAGCGCCGCGCCAGACCGTCGTGCACGGTGTAGGCCGCTTCGGCGGTGAAGGGGCCGGTGGCGGCGATCGCCGCCATGGCCCCCCACAGCACCTCGCGCTCGTCCTCGCCGTCGAGCATGACCGTTACCAGCCGTAGCAGTGCGTGTCGGGCGGTCCCCGGCTGCGGGCTGGGGTGGCGGGGTTCGGCGGTCGGAAAAGGAACAGCGTCCATCGCAGGTCCATTCGCGGCTCGACAGCGACTTCCCACCTGCCACGCTACGCCGCTCGACACGGGGTCTCACCTGCGGACCGTACCGCGTCCCCGTCCTCGCGGACCGGAACGTCAGCCCGGATTGGTCCTGCCGGGGCGAGGAAGAGCGCCGCGTACCGCGCGAGGCTGCGACGTGGTGCGGTGTGCCCCGGCTCCGTCCGCCTGGCAGCCCGCCGACCGGTCCGCGTCGCGACGGAGGAGATTCTTATGGCGAAGGCAGTAGGCATCGATCTCGGCACCACCAACTCGGTCATCGCGGTCTGGGAGGGCGGTGAGCCCGCTGTCGTCCCGAACGCGGAGGGGGCCAGGACGACCCCGTCGGTGGTCGCCTTCTCCGATGACGGCCAGCGCTTGGTCGGACAGCTCGCGCGCCGACAGTCGATCCTCAACCCCAAGGGCACCATCACCTCCGCGAAGCGGTTCATCGGACGTCGCTACGACGAGATCTCCGACGAGGCCAAGGCGGTCTCCTTCGACGTGGTCGAGGGGCCCGGCGGGGTGGCCCGCTTCGAGGTGGGCGGAAAGCTGTACGCGCCGGAGGAGATCAGCGCGCAGGTGCTGCGCAAGCTCGCCGACGACGCCGGGAAGTCGCTCGGCGAGAAGGTGACCGAGGCGGTCATCACCGTACCGGCGTACTTCAACGACGCCCAGCGCCAGGCCACCAAGGACGCCGGGAAGATCGCCGGCCTCGAAGTCCTGCGGATCATCAACGAACCGACAGCCGCGGCGCTGGCCTACGGGCTGGACAAGAAGGGCCATGAGACGGTCATGGTCTTCGACCTCGGCGGCGGCACGTTCGACGTCAGCCTGCTGGACGTCGGCGACGGCGTGGTGGAGGTCCGCGCCACGGCGGGCGACTCCCACCTGGGCGGCGACGACTTCGACCGCCGGCTGGTGGACCACCTGGCGGACGGCTTCCAGAAGGCCGAGGGCATCGACCTGCGCAAGGACCCGCAGGCGCTGCAGCGCCTCTTCGAGGCGGCCGAGAAGGCGAAGACCGAGCTGAGTTCGGTCAGCCAGACCCAGGTGAGCCTCCCGTTCATCACGGCGGACGCCTCCGGGCCGAAGCACCTCACCGAGACGGTCCGCCGCTCCACCTTCGAGCAGATCACCTCGGACCTGGTGGAGCGCTGCCTGGAACCGGTCAGGACGGCGATGAGCGACGCCAAGGTCACCGACAACGACATCGACGAGGTCATTCTCGTCGGCGGCTCGACGCGCATCCCGGCCGTGCAGAACCTGGTCCGCCGGATGACCGGCGGCAAGGACCCGAACATGAGCGTCAACCCCGACGAGGTGGTGGCGCTGGGCGCCGCCATCCAGGCCGGCGTGCTCAAGGGCGAGGTCAAGGACGTCCTGCTGCTGGACGTCACCCCGCTGTCGCTGGGCGTCGAGACGGCCGGCGGCGTGATGACCAAGATCATCGAGCGGAACACCACCGTCCCTGCCCGCCGGTCCGAGACCTTCTCCACGGCTGAGGACAACCAGCCGGCCGTGGACATCGTGGTGCTCCAGGGCGAGCGCGAACTGGCCGCTGACAACCGGGTGCTGGGCCGCTTCCGGCTGGAGAACCTGCGGCCGGCTCCGCGCGGGGAGACCCAGATCGAGGTCACCTTCGACATCGACGCCAACGGCATCCTCAGGGTCAGCGCCAAGGACCGGGACACCGGCGCCGAGCAGTCGATCACCATCAGCGAAGGCTCCAACCTCGACCCGTCCGAGGTCGAGCGGATGATCAACGAGGCCGAGACCAACCGCAGCTCCGACCTGGCCCTGCGCGAGGCCATCGACGCCCGCAACGAGCTCGACGCCGCCGCGTACCAGGTGGAGCGCCGGCTGGACGACCTCGGCGACGCCGCACCGGAGCACGAGCGCGCCCGCGCCCGACTGCTCGTCGACGAGGCGCGCACCGCCGTCAAGGAGGAGGCGCCGGCGGAACGGTCCCGGAGCCTGACCTCCGAACTCCAGCAGATCCACGCGGCGCTGGCCGCCCACGCCGCTGGACCGGGCGGGGCCGGGGGTGACGCCCAACCCGGCGCAGCGCCCGACCAGGGTCCCGAGGGCGGCTCCTCGTCGAGAGGCGACGACGAGGTCATCGACGCCGATTTCGACAAGAGCTGAGGCGGCGACATGTCGGATCAGGAACAGACGCGCCCCGCCGAGGACCGCTCCCCGCCCGAGCCCGAGCGGACGCCGGCCGAGTCCGAGCAGACGCCGGCCGAGGGGTCCGGCGAGCCCGGCGGCGACCCGCGCGCACCCGCACCGCAGACGCCCCCGCGGGTCCCCGAAGCCGGGGAGCAGGAGGCGGCACCCGCACACCGCGGCCCCGAGGTGGAGGAACTGGAGGACCGGTGGCGGCGAGCCCTCGCCGACCTCGACAACCTCCGCAAGCGCCACGCCCGTGAGCTTCCCCGGGAACGGGAGGCCGAGCGGGCCAAGGTGGCCTCGGCGTTCCTCCCGGTCGTCGACAATCTCGAACTGGCCCTCGCCCACGCGGGCGACGGCGACCCCGGCGCGATCGTCAGCGGAGTCCGGGCGGTACGCGACCAGGCCGTCGAGGTGCTGCGAAGCCTCGGCTACCCCCGCCACGAGGAGACCGGCGTCCCCTTCCACCCCGAGCAGCACGAGGTGGTGTCCGTGGTGGACACCCCTGACGCACCTGCGGGCACCGTCATCCAGGTGCTGCGGCCCGGCTACGGCGAAGCCGGTCACCAGCTGCGGCCGGCCGCGGTGGTTGTCAGCCGCAAGCAGGAGTGAGGCCGCCATGGCAGAGGACTACTACGAGGTGCTGGGCGTTCCCCGCACCGCCGACGGCGCCGAGATCCAGCAGGCGTTCCGCACCCTGGCCCGCCGCTACCACCCGGACGTCAACCGCGATCCGGCCGCGGAGGAGCGCTTCAAGCAGATCAACGAGGCGTACGGCGTGCTGTCCGACCCCGACACCCGGTCCCGCTACGACCGCTTCGGCCCAGACTTCCGGCAGATTCCGGAGGACTACGACGAGCGTGTCGCGGCCGGCCAGGGCTTCGGCGGCGGAGCCGGCGCGTATCGCGGCAGTCCCTTCGGCGGCACCCGAGGCGCCGACCGGGCAGGCGGCCGGACCTGGACGGAGACCGGTTTCGACGCCTCCGGCGTGGACTTCGAAGATCTCTTCGGAGGCATGTTCGGCGGCCGGGCGGGCGCCGGGCGGGGCAGCCCGATGCCCGGTGCGGACCAGGAGGCCGAACTCACGCTCAGCGTGGAGGAGGCGTACCGCGGCGGCCGGCGGAAGATCACCCTCGGCGGGCCCGGCGGGGAGCGCAGCTACGACGTCACCATTCCGGCCGGCGTCGTCGACGGGCAGCGCATCCGGCTCGCGGGAGAGGGTGGCCGGGGCCGCGGTCCGGGTTCCGCCGGGGACCTCTACCTGGTGGTCCGTATCGCCCCCCATCCGCGCTACCGGCTCGTTGGGCGCGACATCCATGTCGATCTGCCGGTCACCGCCTGGGAGGCCGCGCTGGGGGCCACGGTGCCGCTCTCCGCTCCGGGCGGGACGGTCAAGGTGCATGTGCCGCCCGGTACCTCCACCGGCCGCCGGCTGCGGCTGCGCGGCGAGGGGATGCCGCACCCCAAGGGTTCCCCCGGGCACCTCTACGCCGAGATCCAGGTGATGGTGCCGCCCTCGCCCAGCCCGCGCGAGCGTGAGCTGTTCGAGGAACTGGCCGCCGTCTCCTCCTTCGACCCGAGGAAGCAGACATGAGAGCCGAACACCGTTCGCCCGCCCGAGAAGCCGGACAGCCCCGCACCAGGGCTGCCTATCCGCTGGTGCGCGTCTACCGGACCAGTCCGAGCCCTTACCAGCTCCCCTTGGCCGGAGTGGTCAGCAGGAGTGGACTGCCGCCCGAACTCGTCAGCCGTTTCGTCGCCCTCGGACTGGTGGACGCCGAGCGTGACGCACGGGGCCGGCTGTGGTTCCGGCCGAGCGCGCCGTCGGCCATCGCCCGGGTGCTGCGGCTGAGGGACGGACTGTGCCTCAACTACGCGGCCATCGGCGTGGTCCTGGACCTGCTCGACCGTATCGAACGCCTGGAAACCGCACTGCGGCACAGCGAGCGAGCCGCCAAGGAGCCCACGACATGGACATGAACCGCCTCACCCAGAAGTCCCAGGAAGCGCTTCAGGAAGCGCAGAGCGTCGCGGTGCGGATGGGCCAGACCGAGGTCGACGGGGAGCACCTGCTGCTGGCCCTGCTCGATCAGCAGGATGGCCTGACCACCCGTCTGCTGGCCGACGCCGGCGCCGATCCGGCCGCCCTGCGGGCCGCAGTCGAGGCCGATCTCGCCAAGCGCCCGCGCACGACCGGTCCGGGTGCCGCCCCCGGGCAGGTGGTGGTGACCCAGCGGTTGGCCCGGCTGCTGGACAGCGCGGAGCAGGAGGCCAAGCGGCTCAAGGACGAGTACGTCTCCACCGAGCACCTGGTGCTGGCGCTGGTGGACGAGGGTTCGACCACCGCGGCCGGCCGGCGGCTCGGCGAACAGGGCGTCACCAAGGACTCCTTCCTCGCCGCCCTCACCACGGTGCGCGGGAATCAGCGGGTCACCTCCGCCAATCCTGAGGAAGCCTACGAGGCCCTGGAGAAGTACGGGCGCGACCTCGTCGTCGAGGCCCGCACCGGCCGCCTCGACCCGGTGATCGGCCGGGACGCCGAGATCCGCCGGGTGATCCAGATCCTCAGCCGCAAGAGCAAGAACAACCCGGTCCTGATCGGCGAACCGGGCGTCGGCAAGACCGCCATCGTCGAGGGCCTGGCCCAGCGGATCGTGCGCGGCGACGTGCCCGAAGGGCTGCGGGACAAGACGGTGTTCTCGCTCGACATGGGGTCGCTGGTGGCCGGGGCGAAGTACCGCGGCGAGTTCGAGGAGCGCCTCAAGGCCGTTCTGTCGGAGGTCAAGGGCGCCGAGGGCCGAATCCTGCTGTTCGTGGACGAGTTGCACACCGTCGTCGGGGCCGGCGCCGCCGAGGGCGCGATGGACGCGGGCAACATGCTCAAGCCGATGCTGGCCCGCGGCGAGCTGCACATGATCGGGGCCACCACGCTGGACGAGTACCGCAAGCACATCGAGTCCGACGCCGCCCTGGAGCGCCGCTTCCAGACCGTCCAGGTGGACGAGCCGACCGTCGAGGACGCCATCTCCATCCTGCGCGGCATCCGGGAGCGACTGGAGATCTTCCACGGCGTCAAGATCCAGGACAACGCCCTGGTCGCCGCGGCCACCCTCAGCCACCGCTACATCAGCGACCGCTTCCTCCCCGACAAGGCCATCGACCTGGTCGACGAGGCCTGCGCGCGGCTGCGGACCGAGATCGACTCCATGCCCGCCGAACTCGACGAACTCACCCGCCGGGCAACCCGCCTGGAGATCGAGGAGGCCGCGCTGGACCAGGAGACCGACCCGGCCAGCCGCGCCCGCCTGGAGGACCTGCGGCGTGAACTGGCGGACCTGCGCGGTGAGGTGGACGCCAAGCATGCCCAGTGGGAGGCCGAGCGCCAGGCCATCCGCAAGGTCCAGGAACTGCGCCAGGACCTGGAACGCGCCCGGCAGGAGGCCGAGCACGCCGAACGCGCCTACGACCTCAACCGTGCCGCCCAACTTCGCTACGGAACGGTCGCCGAACTCGAGCGGCGCCTGGCGTCCGAGGAGGAGCACCTCGCCGACAAGCAGGGCGAGAGCCGGCTGCTGCGCGAGGTGGTGACGGCCGAGGAGATCGCCGAGATCGTCTCCGCGTGGACCGGCATCCCCGTCACCCGCCTTCAGGAGGGCGAACGGCAGAAGCTGCTCAAGCTGGACGAGATCCTGCGCGAGCGGGTCGTGGGCCAGGACGAGGCCGTCCAGCTCGTCGCCGACGCGGTGATCCGGGCCCGCTCCGGGGTACGCGACCCGCGCCGGCCGATCGGCTCGTTCATCTTCCTCGGCCCGACCGGCGTCGGGAAGACCGAACTTGCCAAGACGCTGGCCGCAGCGCTGTTCGACAGCGAGAGCAACATGATCCGCCTCGACATGAGCGAGTACCAGGAACGCCACACCGTCAGCCGACTGGTCGGCGCGCCCCCCGGATACGTGGGCTACGAGGAGGGCGGCCAGCTCACCGAGGCGGTACGCCGCAAGCCGTACTCCGTCATCCTGTTCGACGAGATCGAGAAGGCGCACGCCGACGTCTTCAACACGCTGCTGCAAGTGCTGGACGACGGCCGGATCACCGACGCCCAGGGCCGGACCGTCGACTTCCGCAACACCGTGATCATCATGACCTCCAACCTCGGGTCGCAGTACCTGCTCCAGGACGCCACTCAGGCGGGCGAGATCAAGCCCGAGGCGCGGGCGCTGGTGATGACCGAACTCAACGGCCATTTCCGCCCCGAGTTCCTCAACCGCGTCGACGACATCGTCCTCTTCCACCCGCTCGGCATCGCGCAGATCGAGCGCATCGTCGATCTGCTCCTCGACGAGCTGCGCGACCGCCTCTCCGAGCAGCGCATCACGCTCCTCCTCACCGAGCCGGCCCGCCACCTGATCGCCGCCGAGGGCTACGACCCGGTCTACGGAGCCAGGCCGCTGCGCCGCTTCATCTCGCACGAGGTCGAGACCAGGATCGGCCGCGCGCTGCTCAGCGGCGAGGCACGCGAGGGCGTGACCGTCCTGGTCGACGCCGCGGGCGGCGAACTGACCGTCACCCTCCAGGACGAGCCGCAGGAGCCGTGATGAGTACTTCTCCGGAAGGCCGAGCCGACCGCAGCGGCCGTACCGACGGTGCCGGGAGTTCGGTGCGGATGGTCGCCTGCGCCAACTGCGGCCGGACCAACCGCGTACCCGCCGCGGCGGAGGGCAGCCCGCGCTGCGGAAACTGCCGGGCCCCGCTTCCGTGGATCGCCGAAGCGGGCGACGCCGACTTCGGGGAGGTCGCCGAGCAGGCGAGCCTGCCGGTGCTGGTCGACCTCTGGGCCACCTGGTGCGGCCCCTGCCGCATGGTGAGCCCAGCCCTCGAACGGGTCGCCACGGACCTGGCCGGCCGGATCAAACTCGTCAAGGTCGACATCGACAAGTCCCCAGCTTTGGCGCGGCGGTTCGAGGTCCAAGCCGTACCCACCCTGCTGATCCTCGACAGGGGCAGGCAAGTCGCCCGCCAGACCGGCGCCGCGCCCGCGAACGCGCTGCGCCAGTGGGTGGACGAGGCGCTGTCGACGTCCCATGGACCAGCCGATCCCGCCTCCCGGAGGCCGTGATGACCAACTCTCCCGACCCGCACCTGTCCATGGTCCGGCCCGTCGCGCCCAGAACCCCGCAGGGCTGCGAGGACTGCCTGCGCACGGGGACGCAGTGGGTGCACCTGCGCCTCTGCCTGACCTGTGGCCACGTCGGCTGCTGCGACTCCTCGCCGATGCGGCACGCCCGCGCTCACGCGGCGACCGACGGGCACCCGATCGTCCAGTCGTTCGAACCCGGCGAGGACTGGCGGTGGTGTTTCGTGCACGAAGCGATGGTCTGAGGGGAGCGAACCGTGCCGACCCCGACCCCGACACCGACACCGACACCGACGGCCGACGTCCACGGTGCCTACCCGCGGCTGACGGACGACCAGATCGCGACCCTGAGTTCCTGCGGACAGAAACGGCAGGTCCGCGAGGGGGAACAGCTCTTCCGGGCCGGCGAACGCGGTGACGAGTTCTTCGTCGTCCTCAGCGGCACGGTGGCCGTGGTCGAAGGCCGCGACGACCAGGAGCACGTCGTCCAGTTGCACGGTCCGCGCAGCTTCCTCGGCGAACTGGGCGTACTGGAAGGCCAGACCGCCTTCGTCAGCGCGGTGGTGAACAGGCCCGGAGAGGTACTGGCTGTGGGTTCGGCCGCCCTGCGCGACCTGCTCAGCCGCGAACCCGCGCTCGGCGACGTCATCCTGCGGGCCTACCTTCTGCGCCGTAGGATGCTGGCCGGCGCGGGCACGGGCTTCCGCATCATCGGCTCCGCCTTTTCCGCCGACACCCGGCGGCTGCTGGAGTTCGCCGCCCGCAACCGCCTCCCGCACCGCTGGGCCGATCTGGAGAAGGACACCGAGGCCGAGGCGCTGCTCACCCGTCTCGGGATCGCTCCCGAGGAGACCCCGATCGTCGTCTGGAACGACTACCGGGTGCTGCGCAATCCCTCCAACGTCGAACTCGCCCAGGTCATCGGGCTGCGGACCGAGACCGCCGCGAAGGCCGTCTGCGACCTGGTGGTGGTCGGCGCGGGACCCGGGGGCCTTGCCGCCGCGGTGTACGGCGCCTCCGAGGGACTCTCCACTGTCGTCCTGGACGGTGTGGCGACCGGCGGCCAGGCCGGGACCTCCTCCCGGATCGAGAACTACCTCGGTTTCCCCGCCGGGATCTCCGGCATGGAACTCGCCGAACGCGCCGTCGTACAGGCCAAGCGGTTCGGCGCCCGGATCGACGTCTCCGCCGAGGCCACCGGCCTCGAACAGCGCGACGGGACCAACGTGGTGCGACTCGCCGACGGCGGCACGGCCACCGCCACCAACGTCGTGGTGGCCACCGGCGCCCGCTACCGGCGGCTGACCGCCCCCGGCGTCGAGCGGTTCGAAGGACTCGGGGTCCACTACGCCGCCACCGTCTGGGAAGCACGGAACTGTCGCCTTGACCCGGTCGCCGTCGTGGGCGGCGGCAACTCCGCCGGCCAAGCAGCCCTGTTCCTGGCTCGCGAGTCGCCCGCCGTCCATCTTCTGGTCCGCGGTGGAGACCTGGAACACAGCATGTCCCGCTACCTGATCGACAGGATCGAGCGGCACCCCCGGATCGACGTCCGGCTGCATACCGAGGTCCGGGAGGTCACCGGCGAGGACCGGGTCGAATCCCTCGTCGTCGAGAACAACCGCACCCGCGAGCAGCAGGTGCTGGCAGCCCGCGCCCTGTTCGTCTTCATCGGCGCGCGCCCCGCCACCTCCTGGCTCGCCGACGCCGTCACCCTGGACCGGCGGGGCTTCATTCCGACCGGGCAGGACGTGGTCCAGGTGACAGCGGACCTCTGGAGTCGCCTCGCCCGCACCCCGCTCGCCCTGGAGACCGGTCTGCCGGGAGTCTTCGCCGTCGGCGACGTCCGCAGCGGCTCGGTCAAGCGGGTGGCCTCCGCGGTCGGTGAGGGCGCCATGGCTGTGCGCCTGGCGCACGAGCACCTCGGGGAGGTGGGAACGCCCGCCATCCGATGACCTCGGCGCCGAACACGTCTGCGGGCTGCCGCCGTGCCGCCGTGCCGCCGTGCCGCCGGGCGCTCCGGTCGCGCTCGAGGGCGACTACCTCTGCGATCGACACGTGAAAATCTACCTTCGCCGGAGTAGACATTGGGGGGCGGTGTGGCTATGGTTTCTCACGTAGCCGAGATCGAGCAGGGCCTGGCAGAGACGAACTGCCGGGCAGTAGTACTCGCAGTTGCAGGACGGTGCGGTGGTGGAGTTCCGGCGCTGGATTGCCAGATGGCGTCGGGGCTGACGACCGGACCGGGTGGCCCGCGGTGATCAGGGGCCGCCGGGAGAAGTACCGCAGTTCGGTAGGTGCAGTTCGCAGTACCAAGAGGTTTTCGGTCAGCAGAGGAAAGAACGGAGGGGCCAGGCGCCATCAGGATCGCCCGGGCGGAAATTGTGGGCCCGGGTACCGCAGGACATCGATAGTGAGGTGGTCTCCGGTCAAGCAACCGCGATCCCCGCGGCTCCGACAGCAGCACGGTCGGGCCAGCGGAAACAGAAGGTCGGCGCAGTACTGAGGCCGGCAGATGGTGTAGTAGTTCCTTCGGGGTCCTGGCGCCGTACGGTGCCAGGACCCCTCGACGCGTTCCACAGAGAGGTGCGATGACAGCAGACGACTCGTTCGGCCGGCTCGATGACGACGACTACCCCGCCTTCACGATGGGCCGCGCCGCGGAACTCCTGGGCACCACCGCCGGCTTCTTGCGCGCCATCGGAGAAGCCCGGCTGATCACTCCGCTCCGCTCCGAGGGCGGCCACCGGCGCTACTCGCGCTACCAGCTGCGCATCGCCGCCCGCGCACGGGAACTCGTCGACCAGGGCACCCCCGTCGAGGCGGCCTGCCGGATCATCATCCTCGAAGACCAGCTCGAAGAAGCGCAGCGCATCAACGCCGAATACCGTCGCGCCGTATCGCGGGAAGTGACCGAGAATTGACCTGCGGTCGCCGGAAGCGCCATGGACGTGTTCGCCGGCTGGTGCTGGAATTCCAGGCTCCGGATGGTCCCGGCGGCAGCTGATCGACGGCGTACGGTTCCGGGTCCGTACCGGGGTTCAGACGGGACGCCTCGCGAGCCGGGCCGCGAGGTAGGGCGCGGTGGCGCTGCGGCGGGACTTCGCCACCTTGGCCGGCGGGCCCGACGCGACCACCCGCCCGCCCGCGTCTCCGCCGCCCGGCCCGAGGTCGATGACCCAGTCCGCGGTGGCGATCGTGTCGAGGTCGTGCTCGACGAGGACGACCGTGTTGCCGGCGTCGACGAGCCGGTGCAGCTGTCGCAGCAGCAGCGCGATGTCCGAGGGGTGCAGCCCCGCCGTCGGCTCGTCGAGCAGGTAGAGCGCGTGCCCGCGGCGGGCCCGCTGCAGCTCGGTGGCCAGTTTGATGCGTTGCGCCTCACCACCGCTGAGTTCCGTCGCGGGCTGCCCCAGCCGCAGGTATCCGAGCCCCACCTCGCGCAACGTCTCCAGACTGCGGGATGCGGCCGGGACGGCGGACAGGAACTCGGCGGCGGCGTCGACGGACAGCCCCAGCACTTCCGCGATGTTCTTGCCGCGGTAGGTGACTTCCAGCGTTTCGGCGTTGTACCGGGCACCCTGGCAGGTCGGGCACGGCGCGTAGGTGCCGGGCAGGAACAGCAGTTCCACCGCGACGAATCCCTCGCCCTGGCAGGTCTCGCACCGCCCTTCGGGCACGTTGAAGGAGAACCGCCCGGCCGAGTAGCCGCGCGCCCTGGCCTCGTCCGTCCCCGCGTACAGCTTGCGCACCGCGTCGAACATCCCCGTGTACGTGGCCAGGTTGGACCGGGGAGTTCGGCCGATGGGCCGTTGGTCGACCCGGACCAGCCGGTCGAACGACTCGACCCCCGACGCGTCCTGGACGTCGACCTCCAGCTGTGCCTCGTCGGGGTCCTCGGGTACGAGTCCGAGGTGGCCGCGGACGACCTCGGCGAGCACCTGCGTCACCAGCGTCGACTTTCCGGAACCGGACACGCCCGTCACCGCCGTCAGGACGCACAGCGGCACGTCGACGGACACATGGTGCAGATTGTGGCGTGAGACGCCGCTCAGGTGCAGCCAGCCGTGCGGTGTGCGCGGGCGGTGGTCGAGCGGCTGGGCGCGCCCGAACAGGTACGCGCTCGTGGCCGACTCCCCGACCTGCTCAAGACCGGGGACCGGGCCGCTGTACAGCACGCGTCCGCCGCCCTCGCCCGCGCCGGGGCCGATGTCGACCACCCAGTCCGCCCGCCGTACGACGTCCATGTCGTGCTCCACGACGAACAGCGAATTGCCCGCCGCCTTGAGGCGGTCCAGCACCTCCAGCAGCGGTTCCGCGTCGGCCGGGTGCAGCCCTGCGGAGGGTTCGTCGAGGACGTAGACCACGCCGAACAGCCCCGAGCGCAGCTGGGTGGCGATCCGCAGGCGCTGCGCCTCGCCGGGCGACAGGGTCGTCGAGCGGCGCCCGAGGCTGAGATATCCGAGGCCCAGGTCGAGCAGTACGTCGACCCGCGCGACGAGATCGCCGCAGATCCGGACCGCGACCTCGGTGGTCTCCCCGGATCGGGCGGTCGACGTGGCGGCGTCGGCCTCGGAGCGCCCCACGACGGGCCGCAGCAGCGCCACGACCTCGGTGAGCGGCATCGCGTTGATCTCGGCGATGGAGCGTCCGGCGAAGGTCACGGCGAGCGCCTCGGGCCGCAGCCCGCTGCCGTGGCACTCGGGGCAGGGCACACTCCTGACGAACCGGAGCGCCCGTTCGCGCATCTTGTCGCTCTTGGAATCGGCGAGGACGTGCATGACATGCTTGCGGGCGCTCCAGAACTTGCCCTGGTAGCCGTAGTCGACCCGGTCCTCCTCCGGCTCGATGTACACGGAGGGCTGCTCGTCCGTGTACAGCAGCCAGTCCCGGTCCTTCTTCCTGAGCCTGCGCCACGGCCGGTCGATGTCGATCCCCAAGCCGCTCACGACGCTGCGCAGGTTGGCGCCCTGCCAGGCACCCGGCCAGGCGGCGATCGCCCCCTCGCGGATGCTCAGCGAGGGGTCCGGGACCAGCAGGTCCTCGGCGACGTCGTGCACGACGCCCAGCCCGTGGCACTCCGGGCAGGCGCCGGCCGCGGTGTTGGGTGAGAACGACTCGGCATCCAGCCGTGCGGCCCGGGGCGGATAGGTGCCGGCGCGGGAGTACAGCATGCGCAGCAGATTGGACAGCGTGGTGATGGTGCCGACCGTCGAGCGCGAACTGGGCGCCCCGCGTCGCTGCTGAAGGGCCACAGCCGGAGGCAGTCCGGCGATCTCCTCCACGTGCGGTGCGCCGACCTGGTTCAGCAGCCTTCGGGCGTACGGTGCCACGGACTCGAAGTAGCGCCGCTGGGCCTCCGCGTAGAGCGTGCCGAACGCGAGCGAGGACTTGCCCGACCCGGAGACGCCGGTGAAGGCGACCATCGCGTCCCGCGGAACGTCGACATCGACGTTCCGCAGGTTGTTCTCATTGGCGCCCCGGACATGCACGAAGGGGTCGGTCGCGTCCTCGTTCACCATTCCTGGTTACCTGATCGCGCCGGGAACCGCGCGACGGGCGCCGCCACCGAGCCCAGTGCCGGGACCGGAAGGGTTCACCGGTTCGCGGCGCCCGGCACGGCACCAGGCGACGTCCTACCAGGGTGGCGAGGCACGGTGCCTGACCCAGCCCGCCCACCGGTACTGCGCGTGAGCGGGCAGCGGACCGTGGTCGCTGCCCGCACACCGCGGTCAGGGCAGCAGGCTGAGGTCGACCGCGTCTGCGAGCGCCTGCATGCCGGCCTCGTTGGGGTGCAGGTGGTCGCCCGAGTCGAAGCGGGGGTCGAGGGCTGCCGGATCGGCGGGGTCGGCGACCGCCTTCTCGAAGTCGACCGTCCCGTCGAACGCCCCGCTGGTGCGTATCCAGGTGTTGACCGCCTGGCGGAGGGCCTCCGCGGAGTCGCTGTAGTAGCCGTTTCCCTTGTCCGGCAGGAGCGTGCCGCCGATGATCCGGACGCCGGCGGCGTGCGCCTGCCCGATCAGGTTCCGGTAGCCGTCGATCAGGTCCTGGGCGGTGAGGGGGGCGCCGTCGGGGCCGGCGTTGTTGCCGATGTCGTTGATGCCCTCCATCAGGATCACGTATCGCACCCCGGGTTGGCCCAGCGCGTCGTGGGCGAACCGCTTGGTCGCGCTGATCCCCTGCCAGATGTTCGGCACGTCGGTCAGCACCCGGTTGCCTCCGATGCCCGCGTCCACGACGCTCATCGGGTGCGGCCCGGACAGCCGGCGGGCGAGGTCGTCGGGCCAGCGGTGATACGCCCCGGCCGGGGTGTTGTACCCGTCGGTGATGGAGTCGCCGAACGCCACGACGGTGCCGCGGGCGCCGGGCGAGATCACGTCGAGACCGGACAGGTAGTACCAAGAGGTCGTCGCCGTGGTGTAGTTGCCGTCCCCCGTGTCGGCGGTGTGGTCGCCCGGCGTGGAGAGGTAGCTCGTGTCGAAGGCGTCGGAGTGCCAGGTGGCGGAGCTGGTCACCTCCGGGAGATAGACGCTGACCAGCACGTTGTGGTCGGCGGCGACGGACATCGCGACCGGGTCGCTGACCGCCTCCGCGCCGGCGGCGAGGGTGACGGACCTGTGGTTCGAGAAGGTGACCGCGTGCCGCGAACCCGGCACGGCGGTGGCCCGGTCCGCCTGCGCGGCGACGCTCACCGCTCCGATGGTGAGCGGGGTCGTGCCGCGCAGGTTGGACAGGTGTATCCGCAGGGAGGTGCCGCTGACGCTGGAGTGGGCGACCATGCGGATCGTCTCGTCGTCGAAGTCCGGTCCGCCGACGGTCATGCTCGGCGACCACGCGGCCACTCGTGCCGGGGCGGTGGCCCGGCCGTGGGCCGGGTGGGCGGCGGCGAGCGGCGCGCCCGCCGGCAGCCCGACGACGACCGCGCCCGCCGCGATCAGGGCCAGTAGCACCCGCAGTGCCCTTCCCTTGGTGCGCGGTCTCCTCGTGAGCAGCATGGTTCACCCTTCTCCCGTTCGGCAGCCGTCAGTCGAGCGTGAATCCGTCCACCAGCAGGTAGGTCCCACTGAGCTTGGTCACCGGAAGGTGGGGTGGGGCAGGAGCTGGGGTGCGGCGGGACCTCCGGGACACCCGGGGCACCAGGGGTTCAAGGGACACCGGGGGCGTAGACGTCCCATGAATATACGAGCCGACCCGGCCATCTCCTAGAGTCGTGCACGACCTTCCGAAAGAAGGTCCGACGTATGTCCCCGAACTGCCCCTGCGTGGGCAGCTCGTGGGCTCCAGAAGGAACGTACGGCCGCCGAGCCCGCGCGCTCGTCGCCGGAACGGCTGGCCGCACCCCGAAATCCCACCTCCGGCCGGGCCCCCGCGCGCCTTCGCCCGTGGCCTCACCCGAGGTGGCCGCGGGCTTCGCTGGTCCTCCGCTGGCGCCGGACGCGGCGGGGCTCGTTGTGGGAAGGTGATCCCATGACAAGTCGACTGCTTCCGCTGCGTGTTGGCGACGTTGACCTCATGGTCGAGACGGTCACGGTCGCCGGGTCGGAGCCGACCTCGCGGTTGCGGAACGCGAGCGGACGGGTCGTGGACGCCTTCGACCATGCCCGTGACGCGATCGTGGAGATCGCCTCCGCCACCGGGGAGGCGATCGGCCGGCTGACGCACGAGGCAACGCGCCCCGAGCAGGTGGAGGTGGAGTTCGGACTGAAGTTCTCCACGCAAGGCACCATCGTGGTGGCCGGCGTCTCCGGCGAGGCGTCGCTGGTGGTACGGCTGAAGTATCCCGCGCCGAGGGGCGAGCAGGGCGCCGCCGCGGCCGACCGCGCCGACTGACCACTCGTGGCGTACGACGAGGGCGGGACGACGCACGCACGGCTGAGCCGCCCGTAGGGAGAGGGCCGTGGCAGCGGCGTCCGCGGGGGGAGCCGGGGGAGACGGGGGAGCGCAACGGTGGTGGACGCGGTGTGGGACGCGAGGGTCCCCGGTTTCCTGGGCCGGGTCCTCGATGTCGACGGTACGCCCGTGGGCACCTGCTTCCAGGTGTCCCCTGGCGTGCTGGTGACGGCGGCGCACGTCCTCGCGGAGGCCGGATGCGACTGGCTCGGGGCGTCGTTGTCCGTGGACGCCCTGAACGGATCGGTGGGGCGCGCGCCCGCGCAGGTGGTGGCCGTCGACGTGCCACGGGACCTCGCGGTGGTGCGCCGGGCCGAGCCGCTGGCGGAGTCCGTCCCCGTCTCCCTGCACCCGGTGGCCTTCCAGGCGGACGTCGTCGTGACCGGCGTCGCCGAGGTGGACGACCCCGGCCACGGCTACCAGTCGCTGGACGCCCCGGGGAGCTGGCAGGGCGGCACCATGCGGGATGACCAGGTGATGCTGTGGCGCGTCAGGTCCGCGGACGTCATGCCGGGGATGAGCGGTGCCCCCGTGCTGCGCCTCGCGGACGGTGCCGCCGTCGGCGTGGTCTCCGCGCGGTACAACAGCGCGGACGGCTGGCTGCGGGACTCCGTGTGGGTGGCCCGGGTCGAGGACGTCGCTGTGCTGTTGTCGACCGTCCCGGGGATCGACGTGCGTCGGCGGCTCGTGTTCGCCGACGAGGTCGGCACCGTGCTGTCCGTACGCACCGTGGACACCGCCCTGGTCCGCGGGCGGGCCGGCGCGGTGGCCACACGCGTCGCACCCGACCCGGGGCCGGCCCGAGACCGGGGGGTGCCCGAAGGCGTCGGGGGCCTGAACGAGGCCGCGGTGGAGGCGGCCCGTGCGCTGATGGCGCTGGACGACGCGTACCGCGGGGTCGGCGGGGCCGGGGACGCGGCGGAGTGGTTGCTGTCGAGAGCCGTCGCCCACGGCCGACACGAAGGCGACGCCGTACGGGACTTCCGGCGCCGCACCCGGCTGCGCGGGCTCGACCCTCGGGTGCTGCTGCTCTCGCACCCGCAGCACGAGGAGGCCCTGCGCCACTGGTCGGCCCCGCTGGACGGCTCGCGCACGCGGAACGACCCGTACGGCACGGGTCCGAACGGCACGGGTCCGAACGGGACCGGTTCGAACGGCGCCGCACCCCGGACCTCTGACGCGCTGCTCGACTCCTTTCGGCACGTCCTGGTCGAGGAGTTGTCCGAAGAGCTCTTCGTCGAGCTCTCCGCGGTGTGCCGAAGGCAGTTGCGGGCGGTGCTCACCGACGGGCGGACACTGCACCTGGAGGCATTCCTCACCGCCCTCACCGCGCGGCTCCCGGAGCTGCGTACCGCCTCCACCCGCGCCGTCATGGTCCGCAGGCCGGACCCGAACGGGAACGGTGCGCAGGGCCAACAGGGCGGGACGAGCGGCGCCGCCCCCGGGGCGGCCGAGGTCCAGCGCCGCGCTCGACGGGCCGTGGCCGCGGCCCAGATGTGCCGTATCCCCGATCCCGATCCCTTCGTCCTCGGCCGTACCGAACTGGTCGCCGACGTGGTCCGCGCCGTACGCGGGAGCACGGCTTGGCAGGGCACGGCGACCGCGTTCCTGTCGGGGCAGCCGGGCGTCGGCACGTCCACCGTGGCCATCGAGGCCGCCCGCGCACTCGCGCCGGACTTCCCCGGTGGGGTCTTCCACGTCGACCTTCACGGACTGGTCCCCGACGCCCGAAGACCCGCCCGTACCGTCGTGCGGATGGTGGCGGAGGCGCTGGGCCTCGACATCGGCGCGGACCTCGACGCGGGGGAGCACCTGGGCGACGCCGCGCTGTTCGCCCGGTTCACCGCCGAACTCCAGGGCCGAGGGGTGCTGCTGGTGCTCGACGACGCCCTGGACGCCGCCCACGTCGCGCCCCTGGTGAAGCCCCCCGCCACCTGCGCGGTCGTCGTCACCTCCCGCGATCGCGTCCAGGGGTACGCCGACCGGTCACTCGTCTTCCGCGTGGAGCCGCTGACGCGCGACGCCGCGGTCCGGGTACTCGCCGCGTGCGACCCCGAGCGCAGCCACGACCCCGCCCTGCTGCACCGGTTGGCCCGGCTGTGCGCGGACGTGCCGCTGGCGCTGCGGATGGTCGGTGGACGGCTGGCGAGCCGCCCGGACCTGCCGGTGGACTACCTGCTGCACCTGCTGGAGGAGGAGTCGACCCGGCTGGACTACCTGGACTCGGGGGACCGAGCGGTGCGCGCGGCGATCAGGCTCAGCTACGACAACCTGGACGCCGCGGCCCGCCGCACCTTCCGGTTGATCGCCGCGGTGCCCGGCGCGGTGACGACCGGCGAGGAACTGGGCGCCTGCCTCGACGCCCCGGCGCTGCGCCAGGAACTGCTCCTCAACCGGTTGGTCGACCGCAGTCTCGCCCAACACGCCGCCTTCGTTCGCACTTTCTCCGGCGGCGTGCTCGCCTCCTTCGCCCTCTTCGACCTTGTCCTGCTCTTCGCCAAGGAGCGCCTGGCACAGGAGGAGCCGGAGGAGGACGTACACGACGTCACCTACCGCTCCGTCCAGTTCCTGCGCGACCGGCTCGGCCAGATCAACCGGGGGGAGCCCGACGCGGAACTGTCCGGCGCCCTCGACCCGGCCCGCTTCCACGCGGCGGTGCGTACGGCGGAGGAACGCGGATGGCTCGCGCTCGCCCTGGAACTGGCGGAGGGGGTGGCGGCCCTGTACCAGGCGGGCGGCGAGCTCGACGGCGAGGTGGCGGCCAACGACGTTCGCGTCCACCTCCACCAGCGCCTCTCGGCGCCCGCCGATGCGGTACGGCTGTGCTGGGACAACGCGGAGCTGCTGCGCGACACCGACCCGGCGCGCGCACTGGTGTACGCGCAGCGGGCCCGTGACATCGCCGGGGCCCACAACCTGCACGCGGGGGCCGCCGAGGCCGACTTCCTGATCTCGCTGATGCAGTGGGACCAAGGCGACGCGGCGGCTGCCCTGGCGTCCGGCCGGCGCGCGGTCTCCGTGCTGACCGCCTTGGGTCTGGCGGCCACCGCCGTCCCGATCGCCATCAACAACTCCAAGCTGGCCTTCGAGACGGCGGGCCCGGAAGAAGCCCGCGCACTGGCACTGCGCGCCCATGAACTTGCCGAGGGACACGGCACCGCGGAACTACGGGCCTCGGCGCTCTTCCAAAGGCAGCGCGCCGAGCTGTGGGCGGGCAACCACGCTGAGGCGCTCCCACTGGCGTGGCGCGTCGAGACCGCGTACACGACGCTCGGCAACTGGTGGACAGCGGCCGTCGCGTGCGAGAACGGGGCCTGTGCGGCAGAAGCTCTTGACGATCACCACGCGGTGAAGGACCTGGTTGCCCAAGCCGTCGAGCACTGGCAGCGCTGCAACACCCCGCCCCACCTCGTGAGCGCCCTGATCGACCTGAGCGCGGCCCACATCCGCCTCGACGAGATGGCACGCGGAGCGGAGGCGCTGACCCGCGCGGTTGCCGCGCTCGACCTGGACGACGGCGCGAACGTGTCCGCCGCCCTGAGCTCCGAGCTGTTGCTGCGCTATGCCGCGGTGTACGCCCTTTTCGACGCCATCCCGCCCAGCGCGGGCCTCGACCACGCGCTTCGATCCGCCGCTGAAAGCGCGGTGCACGACGGAGATCCGGACCCGGATGTCGAACGCCTCCGGACCGACCTCCGCTGCTTCCTCACCACCGGCACGGGCCGCGGCAAGGCCACGAAGGCAGCCCGCGACCTGCTGTCCACCGGCACCCGCCATCCCCCCGCCGACGAGGTGCGGCTGCACGAGACCCTGGGCACCGAGTCCGCCCCACGTCCGGCACTCGGCACCGCCTGACGCCTCGTACGAAAGTCGACGTCGGGGAGGCATCCCGGCGCATGAGGCTGGTCGCTGGCAGCTATAGCCGGTCGGGGACCGTCCGGGGTCGATCAGCGGGAAGACGTCCTTCACGCAGGCAGCAGGTGCAAGGTCACCCGAATGGGCCTGGTGCGTTGCTGGTCAAGGCGCGCGCGGCAAGGGTGTGGGCCTGGGGCACCGTGCCTGCGGCCGCGTTCGTTGCTGCGGTCTGCTGCTGGACGTGACCGATTGGAGTCCTCCCGTGGTCTACTCGCCCAGGCCCGCCACCGCCGCGACCGCCGCATCGAACCGCGAGGCCGTTGCCCGGTTCGACATGGACGACCGGCAGGACTTCGCGGATGCCGACCGGAACCTGATCGCGCCGTTCCCGGACCAGTTGCGCGGCGCGGACGGCCACCTGATCTTCGACACCGCCAAGTTCGACTACCTGTCCGACGACGCCCCGGCCCCCGACACGGTGCACCCGAGCCTGTGGCGGCAGTCGCAGCTGATGCGCAAGGGCGGCCTCTACAAGGTGGTCGACGGCATCCACCAGGTGCGGAACAACGACCTGGCCAACCTGACGGTCATCGAGGGCGACAGCGGCCTGGTCATCGTGGACTGCGCGTCCAACGTCGAGGCTGCTTCCCAGGGCATGGCGATGATCCGTGAGCACGTCAGCGACAAGCCCGTCGCCGCGGTGATCTACACCCACACCCACATCGACCACTACGGCGGGGTCAAGGGCGTCGTCAGCGCCGAGGACGTGGCCTCGGGGAAGGTGCCCATCATCGCTCCGGGCACCCTCGCGTCCTTCGACAAGCACGCCATCGGTGAGAACGTCATCGCCGGCAACGCCATGTCGCGACGGGCCGGCTACGCGTTCGGCAGCCTCCTCGAACTGGGTCCCACCGGATGCGTCACCTGCGGCATCGGCATCACCTCGCTCCCCGGAGTGACCGTCTCCTACATCCCGCCGACCGACCCGATCACCGAGACCGGGACCAAGCGCGACCTGGGCGGCCTGGAGTTCGAGTTCCTCTACGCCCCGGACACTGAGGCGCCCGAGGAGATGCACATCTGGATTCCGCAGCTGGCCGCGCTGACCTGCGCGGAGAACGCCAACCACACGCTGCACAACATCCAGACCCTGCGCGGCGCCCGCACCCGCGACGCCCGCAACTTCGCCCGCTACCTGGACGAGACCCTGGAGCGCTGGGGCGACGACGCCCAGGTCCACTACGGCCCGCACACCTGGCCGGTGTGGGGCAACGAGGACGTCACCGGGTTCATCGGGTCCCAGCGCGACACCTACAAGTACATCCACGACCAGGCCCTGCGGCTCGCGAACAAGGGCTACACCCCGCTGGAGGCCGCCGAGGAGATCGAGCTGCCCGAGGAGCTGGGCCGCAAGTGGTTCAACCGCGGCTACCACGGCACCCTGCACCACGATGTGCGCGCGGTGTTCACCAAGGAACTGGGCATGTGGGACGGCGACCCGGTCTCCCTGCACCCCCACCCCCCGGTCGAGACCGCCCGCCGCTTCGTCGACCTCATCGGCTCCGAGAAGGTCCTGGCTGAGGGCAAGCGCGCCATCGACGCCGGCGACTACCGCTGGGCGGCCCAGATCCTGCACACGCTGGTCTTCGCCCGACCGGACAACCAGGCCGCCCACGACCTTCAGGCCGACGCCTACGAGCAGATGGGTTACCAGGCCGAGGGCCCGCAGTGGCGCGGCATCTACCTGACCGCCGCCAAGGAACTGCGCCAGGGTGTCCAGGCCGCCACCTTCGCCACCGCCAGCCCCGACACCATCCTGGCCATGCCCGTGGACATCCTCTTCGACTACGCCGCCGTCCACCTGATCGGCGAGAAGGCGGCCCAGGCGCACCTGCGCATCGACTTCCACTTCACCGAAGCGGACGAGACCTGGAGCATGTGGGTCGACCGCGGTGTCCTGAACGCCCGCCGCGGTGCCTCCGCCGACACCCAGCTCACCGTCACCGGCCCCAAGGCCGCGCTGGTCGGCGCCCTGCTGAAGCCTGCCGATGCCGCACAGCTCGCCCAGGCCGGCCGGCTGAAGCTCGACGGCGACGAGCAGGTTCTGCTGACGCTCGCCGGCCTCTTCGACGAGTTCGACCCCAACTTCAACATCGTCAGCCCGTGAACACGGGCTGACGGGCACGCCCGGCGGGTGTGGGGGCTCCCGCCAGCTCCTGCGACCACGCGGGCAGTTGGGCGAGAAACGTGTCCGGGCTCGCGGGACGGGCCTATGGCGGGAGCCATGCGGGCGGCTCCAAGGGCGGCTGAGCGATGCGGGTGCCGGGATTCCAAGGTCGCCCTGGGGACCTGCGGCCGCGACTACGCGACCCGGTGCCAGCATGAAAACGCCCGTGTCAGATGTCCCCTACTGCTCGTGGACAGAGCGCCTGCGCTCTCACGGGAGTGTCCACCCCGGGCTGAATGGGGCGAAGAACGGGGTCGATCTCGGCCAGGGCTTCGTGCATCTGACGAGCCCCCAGGGCAACGCGGTCGTCAGTGTCCCGCAACATCTCCGCGCACAACTGCATCGCGTTGTCCCGTTCCTCGGAGAAGATGCTGAACACATCGTGAAGTGCGGTGTGGATCCAATCGCTGTGATTCGAATCGGCGACTGCCAGTGCGGAGGCGACTACCGCCAACCCGATCCTGTCTTTTCGCCGCAGCACGGCTTCCGCGGTCACCCGGGTGACGAAGGTGTCACCTGGGTCGAGAATCAGCTCCAGTAGTGGCCCGAGGGCCTCCTGCATCTCGGCGAAGCCTGCCAGGCCGTGACCGGCATCCGCCCGGTCACGGTAATCGTGGCTTCGCCCGAGCTCGCGGAGTACCACGACAACTGCATGCCGCCGGTCTCTGTCCACCCGCCTACTCACCCGTCCCGCGATTTCGGGTCAAAATACCACTGGGGCACCCGCCAGATCATCGTCGCGACAGGCTCAAGCTTCGTTCCCGCGGAACAAGGCGTCATAGGCTCCAGGACATGCACAGCACCTTGACGGAGCACGCCCGGTGTCTCTACGGAGACGAGTTCGGACCGACGCCTGAGTGCGACCTCGACCACCGGGAGCACTACTTCGTCGAGGAACTGACCTTCGCTGACGCGGCTTCGATCCTCGCCATGCTCCGTGAGCTCTGCCCGCACGTGGTCGATGGTTGTTTGCCGGTCTGGGTGCGCAACCTGTCCTACCGGTTGGTGCTCCTGCAGCGACCTGATGAGCCAGCGCTGATGCGCGAGGCTGCCGCGAACTTGTGGCTGCACGGACCGGACTGGGATCGCGTCGCGGCGGACCTGGCGAGGCGGGCAGACGCCCTGGAGGCCGGCTGAGTTGGGACGCGAGGTCCGTAACGCGGGCCGGCTGCCCCGACCCCTGGCTGCGGCTGACAACCGTTCGTCGCTCGCGGCGCGTCTGGGGCGACGCGATGGCTCAGGCGCGCGGCGGCAAGACCTCGATCACCGTGGCCGTGCCGGCAATAGGTCGAGCTTCGTACATGGTGATCACATCACCGCACTTCAGATGCCTCCACTGCTCTGGTCTCAGAGGAGCCAGCCGAGCATCGGCCGTCTCTCCCGGGCCGAGCTTCTCCGCATATTCCACCCACAACCTTGCGATGCTCAGCTCTCGTTCCCCGCCGACCGTGCGATTGCCGATGTCCCACATCGGTCGGAGCCGACCGTCTCCGGAAAAGGCAGTCCGGCGTCGGCCCTCCTCCCCACCCGCCAGGCTCAAGGTCACCCGGACAGTGCCGTGCCGGACCTCCCAGGCTCGCCACTCGCACCAACTGCGGCTGCGGTCGAGCATCATCTGGCGAGAGGCCTCGGCGAGGAGTTCCCAGAAGTCCACCGACACGGGGTGGACGTCCCCGATCTCGATGAGAACGCCGAGCACCATCTCCCACTCCTGGCGCCCGATGTCCTCGCGAACATCCCCAACCGTCTGCCCGTTCTCTGCTACGGCGTCCTCAGACAGCAGGTCGACGGCCCGCCGAAGGAGTGTGAACGCGTCATCCATGTCCTGCATTGTCCCCTGTCCCCGGACGTCCGTTCATCTGCGACAAGGCAGGAAGTCAGCCGCACGGCACGCCCGGCTGGCCCCAGCAGGCGAGATGTCTGCCCACTACTTTCAGTAACTCGACGGCGTTCCGTCCCCACCGGGTGCACGGCCGGGCCGCGCCCGAAGGGGGCCACGAGGCCGGATCGCGCAGGTACTCGGGGACCGGCCCGATCTCCCCGTCGAACCCGTCGAACCCGTCGAACCCGTCGAACCCGTCGAACCCGTTGGGGACGATGGAGGGCGCGCGATACAGTTATGTGCAAATGTCCCGTTTCTGGGCTATTCGTTGTCCATGAGTGATCTCGACTACGCAGACACGTCCGACTTCGAGGACGCCGACCGGGGGTTCGTCGCCGCCCTCTCACCCGCGGTGATCCGGACGGACGACGGCCGGGTGATCTGGGACGGTGACGCGTACGGCTTCCTGGACGGGGACTGCCCTCCCAGCGCGCACCCCAGCCTGTGGCGGCAGAGCCGGCTGTGCAACAAGCAGGGCCTGTTCGAGGTCACCGAGGGGATCTACCAGGTCCGGAACCTGGACCTGTCGAACATGACGCTGGTCGAGGGCGACTCCGGTGTCCTCGTCATCGATCCGCTGATCTCGGCTGAGACCGCGGCCGCCGCGCTCGCGCTGTACCGCGAGCACCGCGGCGACCGCCCCGTCACCGGGCTGATCTACACGCACTCCCACGGCGACCACTTCGGCGGCTCACGTGGCGTGCTGCCGCACGGCCACGCCCCGGTGCCGGTGATCGCCCCGGCCGGGTTCCTGGAGCACGCGGTGGCGGAGAACGTGTACGCGGGTGGCGCGATGACCCGCCGAGCGGTCTACATGTACGGCGCCGAACTGGACAAGGGCCCTGCCGGACACATCAGCGCCGGATTGGGCATCACGACCTCCAAGGGCACGATCACCCTGGTCCCTCCGACGCTGGACATCACGCGCACCGGCCAGGAGGAGACGGTCGACGGGGTGCGGATCGTCTTCCAGATGACGCCGGACACCGAGGCGCCCTCGGAGATGAACTTCTACTTCCCCGACCGGCGTGCCCTGTGTATGGCGGAGAACGCCACGCACAACATGCACAACATCCTGACCCTGCGCGGGGCGGTGGTCCGCGATACCCGCATCTGGGCGCACTACCTGGGCGAGACGATCAGCTTGTTCGGCGACCGGGCCGAGGTCGCGTTCGCCTCCCACCACTGGCCCACCTGGGGCCAGGACCGCATTGTCGAGCACCTGGCAGGCCAGCGCGACATGTGGGCGTACCTCCATGACCAGACCCTGCGCATGACCAACCAGGGACTGACCGGGATGGAGATCGCCGAGCGGATGGAGCTGCCGCCGGCGATCGCGAACCGGTGGGCGAACCGCGGCTATTACGGGTCGGTCAGCCACAACGTCAAGGCCGTCTACCAGCGCTACATGGGCTGGTTCGACGGCAACCCGGCCCACCTGTGGGAGCATCCGCCGGTCGAGCAGGCCCAGCGGTTCGCCGCTGACTACGGCGGTGTGCCGGCGTTGATCGCCAAGGGCAAGGAGTACGCGGATACGGGGGATCTGCGGTTCGCCGCGACGCTGCTGGGGCACGCGGTCTTCGCCGCCCCCGACGACTCGATCGCCAAGCAGGCGCTGGCATCGGTGTACGAGAAGCTCGGCTTCGGCGCGGAGAACGCCACCTGGCGCAACTTCTACCTGATGGGCGCCCAGGAACTGCGCGGCACCGTCGCACACACCGCGCTGGAGACGACCAACCCCGAGATGGCGATGGCCCTGACCGTCGACATGCTCATCGACTCGCTCGCCATCCGCGTCGACGGCCCGAGGGCGTGGGACGAGAAGCTCACGATGACCTGGAACGTCACCGACGAGGGCCGTAGTTGGCACCTTCTGCTGTCCAACGGTGCCCTCACCTACCGCAGCACCGACACTGCCTCCGGCACGGACAAGCCGGGCCCGGCGGCCGACCTGACCCTCACCCTGACCAAGCCGGAACTCCTCGGCGTCCTGGGCGGCAAGGGACTGGACGGCGTGCACGTCGAGGGCGACCCGCAGGTCCTCGCCACCCTCACCGGCCTGCTCGACACCCCCGACCCCGACTTCGCCCTCGTCACGCCTTGACGTACAACCCTCGGGACAGGGGTGCCCCGTCTCCCGGCAGGGGGAGACGGGGCACCAGGGCGGGTGTGCCGGGCCGGGTCAGCGCGTGGTCAGGTGCACCTTCAGGCTGCTGCCGGAGGCGACCGTCACCATGTGGCCGAGGTCGATGGTGGTGCCCCCCTTGCCGGTGTGCAGGGTGGCCGGCACGGCGGTGCCGTCGAGGGTGACCGTGACGGCGGTCGCCGCGGTCGCGGTGGTGAAGGTGAGGTGGCTCAGGGACAGCGGTCCGTAGGTCACCTTGAGGGTGTCGGTCTGGCTGCCGCCGGCCCTGGTCTGGCTGAACAGCCCCCAGGAGTTGCCGGCGGTGAAGAACGAACTGTGGTTGCCGGGCCGGAACTTCGGTGCGAAGCCGATGGTCCGGGCCGGACCGTTGTAGGTCAGGCCCTGGAGCGCCTGGATGACCGACCAGCTGCTGCCCGAGCGCCCGTACCACTGCCCGCACTCGTCGTCGCCGAACGGGTTGCCGGTGCCGTCGCCGGTGGCGCAGGTCCCGCTGGTGATGCCGTTGCCGGTGCGCAGCACGCCGTCGTAGCGGTTGTTGACCGCGTCGACCATGGTGAGCCCCTGGGTGACGAGGCCGTTCTGGATCATGGTGGCGGCGGCGGAGTACTCGAAGCCGCTCATGGTCTCGTCGTTGTAGTTGACCGCGTTGGCGGGCTTGTCGTCGTGCGGCCAGGTGAACATGACCGCGGCGGAGTCGGTGGGCGCGACGAAGTCGCGCCACTGGTGGCTGTAGCCGAGGAAGTTGTTCTTGAAGTTGTCGCGGAAGAGGGTGCTCAGCGACTGCGTCTCGCGGTCGGCCGGGTAGATCGGGCCCAGCCCGAGCAGGCTGGACCACCACTGGCCGAGCAGCATGTCGATGGAGACGCCGTTGCCGTAGCTCTGGCCGGAGCCCTGGCTGACCTCGCGGTAGTACTCGCCGTTCCACAGCAGGTCGTTCTGTGCGGTCCGGCCCGCCTGGTAGATGCCGGTGAGCAGGGCGGACTCGGTCGAGTCGCCCTCCACGGTGGCCATCAGGGAGGCGGCGTCCGCTGCGGCGAGGTAGAGCGAGCCGGTCCAGGAGCTGGTGCCGGAGAAGTCGGTGTCCAGGGTGTTGTGGGCGAGCCCGGTGGTCAGGCCCGTCCGGTCGGGGTCGTTGGTCTTCCAGATCCAGTCCATCGCCGCCTTCAGGTGCGGCCACTGGCTGTCCAGCCATGCCTTCCCGGCGGTCGGCGAGTCGGCCAGGTACTCCCGATAGGCGGAGAGCACCACGCCGGCCTGGCCGTCGATCGCGGACCCGGTGCTGCCGCTCAGCGGGCGCTCGGGCAGGCTGCCGTCCGGGTTGATCTTGTCCAGCCACTGGGTGACCATGTCGGTGCCGATCTCGGGGAAGAGCTGTGGTGCGTCCTGGTTGTACTCCCAGACGTGCGGCGGCATCCCGCTGCAGCACCCGTAGCCCTCGTACCCGCCGAACATGCCGGAGTCCGTCCAGTACACGGTCGGGGTGTGCAGCAGTGCGGCGCCGGAGCTGGCCCTGTCCAGCACGTACTGGGGCAGGTCGGAGGCGTAGAGCGTGTCGTGGTACTTCCGGGTCAGGGCCTGGGCGTCGGCCAGGTGCGTGTCCAGGTAGGTGTCCAGATTCGCGGCCGACTTCCACAGGGTGGTGTAGTGCCGACCGCTGTACAGGCCGCTCTGGTGGGACGCGTCGGGGACCCACCAGCGCAGCGTGACGGGGATGTCGACCGACTGGCCGGCGGCCAGGGTGAGGGTGGAGGCGAGCGCCGCGTCGACGGTCTTTCCGGTGCCGCTGGTGGCGGTCGTCGGCCCGGTGAGGTCCGGGCTCCTGGTGAAGGCGCTGAGCAGGTTGGCGCTGCCCGACCAGGAAGCGGTCGCGGTGGCGTGCGGCGCGGTCGTGCTCAGCCGCAGGCTGGCCGCGCTACCGGACTTGGTCAGCTGGATGCGAGTGCCCGACGCGTCCTGCTCGACGGTGTCGGTGTTGTTCCCGTAGCCGGAGTAACTGGTTCCCGACACCTTGGCCAGACCGTCCCAGCCGACCGCGTTCTGCTGGGCGGCGAGCAGGCTGACCTGCTTGGCCGCCTTGGTGGTGTTGGTGAGGGTGAAGGTGTAGGCCGCCACCGGCAGCGAGGAGTCCTTGGTGTCTCCCGGCACCATCGGGCTGTCGAACTTCTCGGTGACGTCGAGGCCGGGCACGGCCGCCTTGAACCGGTAGCTGCCCATCGGGTATTCACCGGTCATGGTCAGCGACGGCGAGGCGGGGAACGAACCGGCCGGGACGCTTTGCAGCGCCGCGACCGCCCCGGCGGAACCCGCCTTGCCGGAACGGACCGCGAAGAAGGTGTCGGGCAGCGGATCGGCGGTGTAGGTGACGTTGTCGGCGGGGTAGAAGTTCTGCCAGTTGCGGCGCTGCCCGGTGCCGTCCTGGAGCAGCCCGCCGTCGCCCAGCGGGCCGACCGGGAACTTGATGTCGGTCAGCGCGCTGCCGGAGTAGACCTTGGTGGTGCCACGGGCGTTGAGGTCCTGGTAGGCGCGGGCGATGGTGTAGGCGGGTGGCGACTCGTCCCCCCGCGCGTCCACGGCCTTCACGGTGTAGATGTACTCGCCGGCCGCCTTCGCGGTGTGGTCGGTGTATCCCAGCTCGGTGACCGGCACGTTCGCCAGCAGGCTGGGCGCGCCGGTCGGATGGGTGGCGGTGGCGGAGGAGAGCGGGGCACGGTAGACGCGGTAGCCGGTGACGCCCGAGCTGATCGGATAGGTCCACTGCAAGGCCACCGGCCCGCGCTCGGTGTGGGTGGAGGCCGGATCGCCGACGACCGCGGGCGCACTGCCGGGGGCGGGGAGGTTGATCTGCACGTCGTCGAGGGTGATGTGGCCCCACTTGGAGGCGGCCTCGTCGACGACCCGCAGACGCAGGGTCTGCCCCAGGTAGGGGGTGAGGTCCGCCGTCAGCGGCCGCATGGCCTCGGAGTTGCCGCCGCTGCCCCGCCAGACCTGGGTGCCGTCGGCGGTCTCGACGGCGACGTACTCCTTCGGACCCTTTCCGCCGCCGACCATCATCTGGATCGCCGGCTGGCTCAGCACGAAGTCGGGGGAGACCACCTGGCCCGTGTAGCCCTCGTCGGTGGTCCCGTCCGGGGCCTCCTGGGTGGAGAAGTAGAAGGAACCCTGCTTGGTGTAGGGCAACGCCGGGGCGTCCAGCCGGTAGTCGCGGTCGGTCACCAGGGAGCCGAACGATCCGCTGACCGTGGTGAACCCCTGCGGA
This sequence comes from Streptomyces sp. NPDC088194, assembly GCF_040702025.1. NCBI lineage: Bacteria > Bacillati > Actinomycetota > Actinomycetes > Kitasatosporales > Streptomycetaceae > Streptomyces > Streptomyces sp. NPDC088194. The sequence goes on from NZ_JBFBIV010000019.1 coordinate 85,874, forward strand.
GTCCCGCTCTCGAAGTCGAAGGCCTGGTAGCCGGACAGCGGCTGGTTGACGTGGACGTCGTCCACAGTGACGTGCCCCCAGCTGCCGGTGGCCTTGTCGACCACCGCGAGGTGCAGGGTCTGCCCCAGGTACGCGGACAGGTCCAGGGTGCGCCGGATCATCGTCTCGGCGTTGTTGCCCTGGGCCTTGGCGACCGTCTTGCCGTCGGCGTCGACGACGCCGACATAGGTGTTCGCCGAGTTGCCACCGCCGACCAGCATGCTGATGTCGGGCCGCGTCAGCACGAACGAGGGGGAGTCGACCTCCCCGGTGTATCCGTCGTCGGCGGCCTGGGTGGGCGACTCCAGGGTCGACAGGAACCAGGTGCCCTGCTTGGTGTACGGGGTGGTGGGGCTGTTGTGCTCGAAGGCGCGGTCGCTGATCAGCCGGCCGAAGGAGCCGGACGTGACCTGCCAGCCCTGGGCGGTGCCGTCCTCGAAGTCCCAGGTGGTGCCGGCGTCGGTCGCGGAGGCGGTGGAGGGCGCGGGCAGTTGGAGGGTGAGCGCCGCCGCGGTGAGAGCCAGGGCGAGCGCCGCCGGTCCGAGGGCGCGGACGCGTCCGGTGCGGCGGGCGGGTGGAGCGTGCATGTCTTCCTCCAGGATGGGGGTGGCGGAGGTTCAGCAGCTGCTCTTGTAGACGTACTTGGCGATCTCCGGGGTGGCCATGTTGGCCTTGGTGAGCACCACGTACGGGGTGGCGATGCTGGTGGTGGTCGCCTTGCCCTGGAGCGCGGCGAGGGCCTGGTCCACGGCGTCCTTGCCGATCTGCAGCGGCTCCTGGACCACGACGTCCTGGACCACGCCCTTGCTGACGTCGTCCATGATCGGGGCGGAGGTGTCGAAGCCGACGACCTTGACCCGGCCGGTGGCGCCCGCGCTCTGCACGCCGGTGGCCACGCCTTCGACCTCCTGGGTGCTGACCGCGAACACCCCGGCCAGGTCGGAGTTGGCGGCCAGTACGGCGCTGAACTTGGCGGTGGCGGTGGCGGGCTGGCTCTCGCTGTACTGCGGGTCCAGCACGGTGATGCCCGGGTGGTTCCTCATCTCCTCGACAAAGCCCTGCTGGCGGGCGTCGGTGGTGGAGATCCCGGGCTTGGCGCCCATCACCAGGACCTTGCCCTTGCCGCCGATCTCGGTGGCGAGGGTCTTGGCGGCGAGGACACCGCCCGCGTGGTTGTCCGAGGCGATCTCGGACACCGCGAGCGAGTCGTCGGCCGCCTTGGAGTCGGCGAAGACCAGTTTGATGCCTTGGGCCTTGGCCTGGGTGAGTGCCGGGACCATGGCCTCGCCGGCCATCGGCGAGATCAGGATGGCGTCCGGGTGCTGAGCGATGACCGCGTTGAGCACCGGGGTCTGGCTCTCCGGGCTGTAGTCCTTCCCGCCCTGGGCGTCGAAGGACACGCCCTTGGCCTTGGCCTCGGCCTGGGCGCCGCAGGTCAGCGAGGTGAAGAAGGGATTGCCCGCCATGCCCTGGACGTAGACCATCTTGTAGTGCTTGCTGCCGCCCGAGCCTCCCGCGGCGGTGGAACCGGAGCCGGAGCAGCCGGCGGTGAGGGCGACGAGCGCGGTGAGGGACACGGCGAGTGCCGCGGATCTCTTGACAGGCATGGTGACGGGACCTTTCGGGCGGGTGGGTGGCGGAGCAGGGGAGCCTGGGGTCAGAAGCGTTCGAGGGCACTGCGCTTGAGCTGGTCCAGGTAGACCGCGAAGACCAGGACCAGGCCGATCACGACCTCCTGCCAGAAGGTCTGCACCCGGACGATCACGAAACCGTTCTGCAGTACCGCGGGGATGAACACGCCGATCACCGTGCCGAGGATGGACGCGGTGCCGCCGAAGAGGCTGGTTCCGCCCAGCACCACGGCGGTGACGGCCTGCAGGTTGTCGTTGGTGTGCCCGGCGATGTTGGCGCTGGCGTAGAGGGCCAGGTCCAGGAAGCCGGCCAGCCCGGCCAGGGTTCCGGCCAGCGCGTACACCGTGATCAGGTGCCGGGTGACGTCGATGCCCGATCGGCGCGAGGCCTCGCTGTTGGAGCCGATGAAGAGCGTGCGCAGTCCGAACCGGGTCCTGGTGAGCGTGATCCAGGCACCGATCGTGACGGCCGCCGCGATCACCACGATCCACGGCACCACGCCGAACAGCCGCCCCAGGCCGATGGTGGTGAACAGCGCGGTGGGGACGCCGTTGAGGTCGGAGCCGTTGGTCACCAGCTCGGCGATGCCCAGCGCCACGCCCATCGAGCCCAGCGTGGCGATGAGCGGCGGCACCCTGAGCCGGGCCACCAGCAGGCCGTTGATCGTGCCCCACACCAGCCCGGCCAGCAGCGCGGCGGCCAGGCCCACCAGCACGGCGCCCGCGCCGCCGCCGACCGCCTCCATCGCCTTGATCGAGACGACCCCGGCGAAGACCAGCACGGAGCCGACCGACAGGTCGATCCCGGCCGTGGCGATCACAAAGGTCGAGCCGACCGACACCACCAGCAGGACCGAGGCGACGGTCAGCATGGTGCGGATGTTGTACACCGTCAGGAAGGAGCCGGGGGCGGCGATCGAGAAGCCGACGACGAGCACGGCAAGGGTGACGGAGAGGTACAGCAGCGAGGAGCCGAGCAGCCGCTGCCGGAGCGTCCGCGCGAGCTGGTCACCGTCTTCGCCGTGCCGGCGTTCCCGGCCGGGGCCCGGCCGAAGACCGGCGGGAAACAGTGCACTCATCGGGTCGCCTCCGGGGCATCGTGTACGAGGAGTCCGGTCATGGCGGCCACCAGGTCCTCCGCGGTGGCCTCGCCGGTGCGGAAGCGGGCGACCCTGGCACCCAGCCTGAGCACCTCGATCCGGTCCGAGACCTCCAGCACCTGCGGCATGCTGTGGCTGATCAGCACGACCGACACCCCGGCGTCGCGGACCCGCCGGATCAGGTCCAGGACCCGTCGGGTCTGGACCACTCCGAGCGCGGCGGTCGGCTCGTCCATGAAGACCACGCGCTTGGCCCAGGTGACCGCCCGGCAGATGGCGACGGACTGCCGCTGGCCGCCGGAGAGCGTGGCGACCGGCGAGTCCACATCGTTCAGCTTCTGTCCCAGCGAGGCCAGTTCCTCCACGCAGCGGCGGCGCATCGCGGACTTGTCGAGGAACCCCATGCGGCCCAGGAACCCGGCCCGCAGCGGCTCGCGACCCATGTGGAGGTTGGCCGCCGACCCCAGCCCACCGGCCAGCGCCAGATCCTGGTACACCGTCTCGATGCCGGCGGCCTGGGCATCCTGCGGGGAGGCCAGGCGCACCGGCTCGCCGTCGATCCGCACCTCGCCGCTGTCCGGCAGGAGTGCGCCGGACATCGCCTTGACCAGGGTGCTCTTGCCCGCTCCGTTGTCCCCGATGAGCGAGACGATCTCGCCCCGGTAGACGCTGAAGTCGGCGCCGCGCAGTGCCTCGGCCCGGCCGAAGCGCTTGCGTACGGCGCGGGCTTCGAGCAGGGGTACAGGTGGAACCAGGGGTGGGGAAGGCATGGCGAAGAGTCCCTTCGGCGGGTGTGCGGGTGTGCGGGTGTGTGGGTGCGCGGGTGTGTGGGCAGCGGGCAGCGACAAACGGCGTGCAGCGAAAATCGGCGTGCAGCGGCGTACGGCGATCAGCTGCACGCGGGCAGTGAGATGCGCGGGGTCTGCGGAACAGGTACGTCCGGGAGCGGGTCGGCTCAGTGGGGGGACAGCATGGCGTCCTCGATGCCGGCCACATGTGCGGCGGCGCGGATTCTTGCCCGGTAGGTGTCCCCGGCGGCGAGGGCTTCGTAGATGGCCCGGTGCTCGCTGAGGGTGAGATGGAGGTCGGATCGATCGGTCACGCCGCACCATGCGTGCGGACGCAGCGTCTTGCCGGAGATGGTCTCCACGATGGTGGCCAGTACCGGATTGCGCGAAGCCCTGGCGATGACGCGGTGGAACGCCTGTCCGTTCTCCGCCGTGAGCCGACGGTCCGGGTCCGGGTCCTGACCGCTCACCAACTTCTCGCCCTGGTCCAGCAGTCGGTCAAGTTCGGCGAGCTCGTCGGAACTGATGCTCAGAGCGGCCTTGGCCGCGGCTTCCGGCTCCAGCAGACGACGGACTTCCAGGAAGTGCCGGACCGTGCTGTCGTGGTGCAGATCCACGACCATGTGCATGGTTCCGAGCAGCAACTCCGGGTCGAGGCTGGTGACGTAGGTGCCGTCGCCGCGACGGGTGTGCAGGACACGCATCAGGGTGAGCGCCCGGACCGCCTCCCGCAGTGAGTTGCGTGACAGCCCGAGCCGTGCGGCCAGTTCCTTCTCCGCCGGGAGCTTGTCTCCCGGCGCGAGTTCACCCGTGATGATCATCTGGCGGATACCGTCCACCGCATCGTCGGTGAGCGCCACGTACCTCCCTCCCTCGCGCATTAACCCGATGTTTCCTTGAATTGACGGAACCATATGAGCGTGCCGCGTCCCTGTCAATAACCCGATGTTTCCCGCTTCCGCGACGCTGCGCCTCGACGCGTTACTCCGGCAACAGGCGTGTGCCGGCTGGCCTATGGCCCCACCGGCCACCGGCCGACCAGGGGAGGAGACCGACGGCTCGGGCGGCCGGCCGATGGAGTCGGCGGACTCCGTCCGAGGGCTTGGCCGAGCAAGTCATCCGACTTATGATCGCAACCGCGACGCTTCGGCTTCGCCGTCCCCATCGGGTCCCACCAAGGACGCAACCGACAACCGACAACTGACAACCGACAACCGCAACCGACGACCGATGACCGCACGACGGGCGCGCCTGGTGCGTCGGATGTCCCGCGGCGGCCTTGCCCTACGGGAGATCCGGATCGGGCGTGGTGCGAGTCGGTCCGGCGAGCTCAGCCATCTGCACGGCGCGGCTCGGCGGGCTGCTGAACGCGGCAACCGGACGGCGGCCGGCCGACCTTGGGGCGAGAGCACTGGCCGCAGCCTTTGGCCCAAGGTGGCCAGGACGGCCGGCTCGAACGCGGTGTACCTCAGGGCCAGGTGTGTTGATCGCGGACCGCGTACCTGCCCAGCCCGTTCTCCACCGGCGCGAAGACCTCCTGCGCGAGGGCGACCACGGTCGGGTAGATGTCGTCGACGTTGGAGCCGCCCGGCCGGACAACCGCCTGTCCACGTCAGGGCGTCGCGTCGGCTCCGGGGCTGACCACGGAACGGCGTGCCCTGTTCCCGTGGCTGTCGCTCAGGCGCGCGGTCCGGCGCCGTGGAGCAGGGTGTCGATGATGCGGGCGGCCAGCGTGTCGGTGTCGGTGTCGGAGTCCTCGGGGCTCCCGTGCAGGGACTCCCCGAGCAGTGCGTAGTAGACCCGTCGTAGCCAGTGGAGGTCGGCCGTCTCGTCGATGAGCCCGTCCGTCCGGGCCCGTTCCAGCACGGTGAGGCAGCGCCGGGCGATGTCCTGGTGGAGGACGGCGGCTTCGCTGCCGGGCTCGGACGGCAGCCCCAGCGCGAACGCCCAGGCGCTCTTCACGTCGAGCACGTTGGCCGTGATCCGGTGCAGTGCCACCAGGGGAGGGGCCGTGTCGGGTCGGCCGTCCTCCACGGCTTGGGCGAGCTGGCGGGCGGCGGACGAAGCCAGCGCGTCGATCAGCGTCTGACGGTGGGCGAACCGCCGGTGGACCGTTGCCCTGGCCACCCCGGCCGCGGCCGCGATCTGCTCCATCGTCGCGCCCGGATCGGCGGAGAGCACGCGTTCGGCCGCCTCCAGGATCGCGCGCACGCTGCGCTCCGCGTCCGCCCGCAACGGCCGTGCCGTCGACTCGCTCATGGTGCCTCCCACGTGGCCGCTTGGTCCGGTAAACGATACATCGCTGAGTCAGTTCCAGCTTATCTGAGACAACTCTGTTGCAGATACTCGGGAAATGGGTATTCTTCCGTCTCAGTTACTCGCCACTCGCCACTCGCCACTCGTTGCTCGTCAAGCGAAGGAGTTCCCGTGCACAGCGCAGCGCTCGTCACCGGCGCCTCATCCGGACTCGGCGCGGAGTTCGCCGTACAGCTCGCCGCCCGCGGACACGATCTGGTCCTGGTCGCGCGTTCCGAGGACAGGCTCACCGCCCTCGCCGAGAATCTGATCGCGGAGCACGGCGTCCGCGTCCACGTCCTGGTCCAGGACCTCGCCGCACCCGACGCGGCCCAGCGCGTCACCGACCGGCTCGCCGCCCGCGGTCTGGCCGTCGACCTGCTGGTCAACAACGCCGGCTTCGGCACGTGCGGCCACTTCGAGGACATCGCCACCGCCCGTGACCACGACCAGCTGATGGTCAACGTCGTCGCACTGGTCGACCTCACCCACCGGCTGCTTCCCGGCATGCTGGCGCGCGGCACGGGCGCGGTCGTGAACGTCGCCTCCACCGCGGCCTTCCAGCCCTCCCCGTACTTCGCCGTCTACAGCGCGTCCAAGACCTTCGTGCTGAACTTCGGACTCGCCCTGCGCCAGGAGTACCGCGGCCGCGGCATCCGCGTGCTCACCCTCTGCCCCGGCCCGGTCGACACCCCGTTCTTCGACGCCATCGGCACCCGTGAGGCAGCCGTCAACGGCTCGATGACCACGCCGGAGCCGGTCGTCCGCGCCGCTCTTCGCGCCCTCGACCGCGACCGCGGCTACGTCACCCCCGGGCTCGCCAACGCCCTGTCCGCCCATCTCCTGCCGCGCCGCCCGCGCACCCTGGTCACCGCCCTCGCCGAACGCGTCACCCGCAAGGTCCTCAGCCCCGCGCGCACCGTTCCGCAGCCCAAGGAGTACGCGGCATGATCTCCTCCACGGTCCCGGCGACGGGCGCCGCCGCCGCGATGCTGCTCGTCGGCACGTCGACGGCGGTGTCCGCGACCATCGCCGGCTACCCCGTCCTCAGCGGCCAGGCCGTGCGCTACGGCCTCGCCGCGGCGATCCTTCTCGCCGTCGTGCGCCGCCGGCGCCTGCCCCGGGCCGGGCTGACACCCCGTGACTTCCTGCTCCTCGCCGCGCTGGCCGCCACCGGCCTGGTGGGCTTCAACATCTTCCTGGTGGAGGCGACCCGGTACGCGAGCCCCGCCATGATCGGCACCGTGATCGGGATGATCCCGGTGGTCCTCGCCCTCGTCGGGCCACTGACCCAACGCCGCCGCCCCGCCGCCCGGACCATCGGCGCCGCAGCCGTCGTGACCGTGGGCGCCGCCGTTGCCGCCGGGTTCGGCGGCGGCAGTCCGCGCGGTGTGCTGCTGTCACTGGGAGCACTCGCCGGCGAGGTCGCCTTCTCCCTGATCGCCCTCCCCCTGCTGCCCAAACTCGGCCCCCTGAGGGTCGCCGCCTACCCCGCGGCCATGTCCGTGCCCGTACTCCTGGCCGCGAGCGTCGCCATCGACGGCGCGAGCGCCCTGCGGTTGCCCACCCCCACCGAAGCGGCAGCGTTCGGCTACCTCGGCGCCCTCGTCACGGCAACCGCCTTCTTCCTGTGGTACGACGCGCTGCGCCGGCTGGGCGCGGATCGTGCGGGACTCTTCGCCGGCCTCGTCCCGATGGGCGCGCTGCTCACCACCGCCGTGCTCGGGCGCGGCGTGGTGGGCCCGGCGGATGTCGCAGGCGCCTTGGTCGTCGCCGCCGGCGTCGTCATCGGGCTGCGCCGACCGCCCAGGGCGAACGGCGCGAACCGGGACGGCCGCCTGGACCGGAACCCCGAACGCGCCAACGGGCTGCGGGAACTGACGGCGAACTCGTGAACGGGCACCCCGTTGCGGCGTTCGCGGCGGGTGGCGCTGACCGGTCGGTGCCCTCGCGTGCGTCCCTGTGCGACGCCGACCGGCCAGCGGCCCGCACACCGTTCCGGCGAGCCGGCCGTGCGCGCGATCCCCAAGCCGCAGACGGCTATCGCCGACGACCGGGCCTCCCGGTCCGCCGACCGGCGGCCCTTGCCGACGGTGGTCGGAGCAGGGCGGCCCTCCGGCGAGCGGGTAGCAGTGCCCGCCCGGAGGGCGCCCGCCGGCCGCAGCGCCGGGCGGCGAGGCTCAGCGCTGCCTCACGTCGAGCCGGACGTCCAGGACTGATCGCGTACCTGGAGGCCGACCGGCGCTTCCACCTCGGGTTGCCGGGCCTTGCCGGCAACGCCCACCTCGTCCAGGTGGTGGGCGACCTCCGCAAGCGCTCGCGGCTGTACGGGCTCACCGCGCCGGACGCGAGGGGCCGCCTGGTGGAGTCCGCCGAGGAGCACCTCGAACTGCTCGACCTCATGATCGCCGGGGACGTCGAGGGCGCCCAGGCGTGCATGCGGCGCCACCTCGGCAACGTCCGCTCCCTGTGGGCCGACACCCCGGAAGGGGCCCCGTCCGCCGGGCCGGATCGCGGCGCGAGCTGACGGTGCGCCTGGTGGACTGGGGACTGCTCGGCAACCGGTCGGTGGAGGAGGTCTTCGCGCTCGGCCCGCACCGGCGCTGGACGCTGGCCGGCACCGGCCACATGCTCGACCTGGACGTGCACGACTGCGCGCTGGCCCCCACCGAGGCGTACGTGGACGGCACGCTGGCGCCGGGGATGGTGCTCACGGTGGAGCCCGGCCTGTACTTCCAGCCCGACGACCTGACGGTGCCCCAGGAGTACCGGGGGACAGGCGTGCGGATCGAGGACGACATCCTGGTCACCGCGGACGGCAACGAGAACATGTCGGCGGGTCTGCCGCGGTCCGCCGACGAGGTGGAGGCGTGGATGGCCGGCCTGCGCGGCTGACACGGGTGTGCGGCCGCCGCGGCGGCCCCACACCCGGCTTCCCGGACCGAGCGGGACTCAGCGTGCGGCGGTCACCCACGCTTCGACGTCGTCCGCCGCCCGCGGCAGCGCGGAGGACAGGCACTCGGCGCCGTCCGCGGTGATGAGGAAGTCGTCTTCGATGCGCATCCCGATGCCGCGCAGGTGTGCCGGGACCGTCAGGTCGTCGGGCTGGAAGTACAGGCCGGGCTCGACGGTGAGGACATGGCCCGGCTCCAGGACGCCGTCCAGGTAGGCGTTGCGGCGGGCGTCGGCGCAGTCGTGGCAGTCCAGGCCGAGCATGTGCCCGGAGCCGCAGACGGTGTAGCGGCCGTAGAGGGAGGAGTCGTGCGGGCCGGCGCCGCCCGGGCGCAGGCCCCATGCGTCCAGGCCCTCGGTGACGACGCGCGCCGCGGCGTCGTGGAAGTCCCCGAACCGCGCGCCGGGCCGCAGCGCGGCGATGCCCGCGGACTGCGCCGCGTACACCAGGTCGTAGACCTGCCGCTGGGCGTCGGTGAAGCGCCCGCCGACCGGCAGGGTGCGGGTCACGTCGCCGGTGTAGCAGGTGTCGGCCTCCACGCCGGCGTCCAGCAGGAGCAGTTCGCCGTCGCGTACGGGACCGTCGTTGCGCATCCAGTGCAGGACGCACGCGTGCGCGCCGGCCGCCGCGATGGTCTCGAAGCCGAGGCCGTAACCCTCCAGCCGGGCCCGCCGGTTGAAGGTGCCCTCGATCCAGCGCTCGCCGCGCGGCAGCCGCATGGCGGTGGGCAGTTCGCCCGCCACGTCCTGGAACGCGGCCACCGTGTGCCCCACGGCCGTGCGCATCTGCTCGACCTCCCACGCGTCCTTGACCAGCCGCGACTCCGACAGGTAGGCGAGGAGTCCGGCCTCGGCCTCGGCGGCCGGGGGCGCCGCCGCGTCGACCACCGGGTCCAGGCCGCGTACCACCCGGGTCGGCACGCGTGGGGTGAGGGCACGCGCGAGGTCGTCGCGGGGGAGGACCGTGAGGCCGAGGGCGTCGGAGGTCTCCGCCAGGGTACGGCGCCGGCCGACCCAGAACTCGCCGTACCTGCGGTCGCGGTAGAACTCGGTGCCGTACGGCCCGCCGTCACGCGGCGAGCGCGGCCGGGCGAAGACGGTGGCCTCGTGACCCGTGCCCGTCGGTTCGAGGACGAGGACGCTGTCCGGGACGGCGGTGGCGCCCTGCTCGGCGGTCAGGTGGAGGTAGGCGGAGTGCGGCCGGAAGGTGTAGTCGAAGTCGTTGCTGCGGACCTTCAGGCCGCCGGCCGGGACCACGATCCGCTCGCCGGGGAAGCGCGCGGACAGCCGCGCGCGACGGTCGGCCGCGTACGCCGCGCCGGGCAGGACCGTGACCGCGGGGACCTCCTTCGCCCACCCTTGCGTGAAGCACTCCGCCAATGTCGGCGGTACCGCGCGGTCGTGGCTCGCGCCCTCGCGCGGCCGCATGTCGTCTCGCCCCACCGTCTGCTCCGTCCGTCGGGAACCCCTCATGAAGGCGACGGTACCATTTCACATGGTATAGAAACAGAGGGATGTCACTCCGCCCGTGCTCCCGGCCGGGATGCCCCCGCCTGCCGGTACGCCGCGACGGCGACCACCAGGTCCTGCCACCCCATCCCGCAGGTCTTGACCACGGTCGGACGCCCGCCGGGCGGAGCCGCTCGCGAGCGGAGCAGGTCGGCCATCGTGACCAGCGCGTCCGGGTCGAGCGCGCCCTCCGCGACCGCCTGGATCACGTCGCCGGCCTCGCGCAGCGCGCTCGCCCGGCTGTCGACGACGACCGTGGCGCGTGCCATGAGCGTGCCGTCGAGTTCGCGCACCGACGGCTCGTGGGAGCCGACGGCCAGCACGAGCGCCGCGTCGCGGACGAGACGGCCGTCGAGGACCGGCGTGCGGGCCGAGGTCGCGGTGACGATGACATCCGCGGCGCGGACATGGTCGGCCACGGCCGCGTCGTCCGCGGTCGGATGGCGGTCCGCCCAGGCCAAAGGCGTGCCGCGCCGGGTGACCGCCGTGACGTCGGCGACCGGTGCGTGCGCCCGGATGGTCCGCACGTGCCACTCGGCCTGCGGTCCCGCGCCGAAGACCACGAGTCGCAGCCCGTCCGCGGCGCTCCCGGCGAGTTCGCGCAGCCGGTCGATGCCGCCGGCGACCGAGACCGCCGGGGTGCGCAGCGTCGTCAGCGCGACGCCGTCGAGGATCGCGGCGGGCCGCAGGGTCCGGCTGTCGTGCAGCAGGTAGGTCGCGTTGATGCGGTCCAGGCCGAGGGCGGCGTTGCCCGGGGCGACGGTCGCGACCTTCACCCCGAACCAGCCGTCGGCCTCCGACGGCATGAACAGCCCCTGCCCGTGGGCCAGCGGCGCGATGGCCCGCGGGATGTCGCTCTCCGGGTCGAGGCCCGCGGCCAGCGCGTCGCGGATGGTCCGGACGGCGCCCACCGGGCCGAGCGCGAAGACCTGTTCGGCGTCGAGGAGTTCGGTCATCGCAGCACGAACCCGGGCAGCAGGGTGTCGCGGGGGTCCACGGTGAACCGGCACGTGCCGACCGCGTGCGCGGTGCCCGTCACCGCCGTGACGACCGCCGGGATTCCGTGGGCCGAGGTCTGCTCGGTGATCCGGGCGTGGAACACCGAGCCCACCACGGACTCGTGCCGCAACTCGTCGCCCGGGCGCAGCTGTCCGGTGCTCGCGAGCACCGCGACCCTCGCCGACGTGCCGGAACCGCACGGCGAACGGTCGACCTGGCCGTCCGCGAACACCGTGACGTTGCGCTGCCGTACCAGCCGGCTGCCGTCGGCGCGCTCCTCGGTGGGCCCGGTCTCCTCGGTGAGGATCGTCCCGTAGATCCCGGATCGCCGGGGATCGAGCGGGTGTTCGGCGGCGCCGGCGGCGTTCAGCGCGTCGCGGATCTCCCGTCCGACGGTCATGAGTTCGGTGACGTCCCGCGGCCGGACGCGCAGGCCGGCGGACTCGGCCGGCAGCACGGCGTACATCGCGCCGCCGTCGGCGATGTCGACGGTGACCTTCCCGCGGGAGGTCGGCACCTCGACGCCGTGCGCGTGGACGTACGCGGGCACGTTGGTGAACGTGGCGTCCTGGACCCGGCCTTCGGCGGTCCTGACGCTCGCCGTGACCCGCCCGGAGGGGACGTCGATCACGACGTCGGTCGTGCCGTCGGCGGGTGCCGGGACCCGGCCGGAGGCGACCGCCCACGAGCCCAGCGCGATCGTGCCGTGCCCGCACGCGGTGGAGAACCCGTCGTTGTGCCAGAAGAGGACACCCAGGTGGGCGCCGTCGTCGTCGGGCGGAACGAGGAACCCGCCGTACATGTCGGCGTGGCCGCGCGGCTCGCGGCACAGCAGCGCCCGCAGCCACTGCGCCTCCTCGCTCGCCGTCGCGACGACCCGCCGCTCGGCGACGGTCAGCCCGTGGCCGGTCACCGCTTCCGGGCTGTCCTCGACGATCCGGAACGGTTCGCCGCCGGTGTGCCAGTCGATCGTCTCGATCGGCCGCGTCCTCGTCATCCGCCACTCACTCCTGTCAGGCATCGCCGACCGGTGCGCCCGGTGTCCTCGCGCGCCGGTGTTATGGGTCGGCCGGGGACAGTGCTGGGTCCGCGAGCATTGCCCATGGCTTCACCCCAGTGCAATGTTACATACCGCTGCCGGCCACATCGGACAGCGTTCCCTCAGTTCCCCCCACTGGAGATGCGATGCACTGTCGTTCACTACTGCCCAGAATCCTGGCCGCCGGTCTGGCGGCCGGAGGGCTCGTCACCGGCCTGATGACCACTCAGGCCGCGGCGGTGGCACCCGGCGCCGCCCGGGCCGCCGCGGCGTCGTCCAGCACCACCGGCAGGCATGCACCCTCGTCGGGCGTGTCGCCGACCGTCGCGGCCGTGCAGGCCGCCAGGCAGCACGGAAAAGCCACGCCGACCGGGCCCGAGACCGGTCGGTCCCAAGCCACCGTCACCCGCGCCAAGCCGGTGCCCGCGAAACTGCGCGGGGAGCCGGTCGCCCTGGGCTCGGCGAAGCCGTCCAAGCCGCGCCTGCCAGGACACGCGGCACGCAACGCGGCCGGTGCCGCGCGGCCCGCCGCCGTCACGTCGTGCACCACGTCGGACTTCTCGGGCCGCTCCGGAAGCGACCTGGTGTCGTACATCAAGACGGTGGACTGGGTCGCCTGCATCAACCCGCTGTTCAGCCTGACCGGCTCCGACGCGAAGGCGGTGTTCAACCAGAACCAGATGCTCGCGGTGGCGAACGGCGTCGCCGACGCGGCCTCCTCCTACACCGGTGACGACTCCGGCGGCCTGTTCGAGCTGATGTACTTCATGCAAGCCGGCTACTACGTGCAGTACGGAGACCCCGCGGACGTCGGTACGTACGACTCCTCGCTGCGCAGCGCCATCGAGAGCGGGTTCAACGCCCTGTTCGCCGACTCCCACGCGAACGACGTCAGCGCGGGCAACGGCAGCGTGCTGGCGGAGGCGTTCGTCCTCACCGACAGCGCGCAGGCGCAGGCCGACTACCTGGACGTCTACGCCCGGTACCTGAGCACCTACGACAGCAGCACCTGGGACGCCGTGCCGGAGATGGACCAGGCGCTGAACGCGATCTACACCCCGCTGTGGCGCGGCCCGTGGATCACGGACTTCGTCACCGCGATCACCGCGAACCCGGGCATCGCCGACACCCTCTCCACCTTCACCCTCGCCCACCGCGACCTGCTCGGCGGGGACAACGACGTCCTCGACTCCAACGCGGGCAACGACCTGGGCAACTTCCTCCAGATACCCGCCCTGCAGAGCAAGGTCCGCCCGCTCGTCAAGGGACTGCTGGACGGTTCGTCCATCACCGGGGCCACCGACAACCTGTGGGTGCACGTCGCCTACCAGGCCAACCTCGACGACTCGGGCCAGTGCTCCTACTACGGGGTCTGCGACCTGACGCAGCAGCTCACCGCGGCCGCGCTGCCGATCGACAACTCCTGCAGCAACTTCACCATCATGGCGCAGGTGCTCACGGCGACCGAGCAGTCCGACGTCTGCACGAGCCTGTCGAACGAGGTCGCCTTCTACCAGAACCAGGTCAAGACCACCACGCCGATCCCCGGTGAGTACTTCGACGTGAAGATGGTCATCTTCGGCAGCAGGGCCGACTACACCACCTACTCGTGGGCGATCTTCGGCAACGACACCGACAACGGCGGCGAGACGCTGACCGGCACGCCGACCGACCCGAACAACGTCGCCTACTCCATCCTCTACCAGGAGCCGACCGACAACGGCTTCACCGCCAACGCCTGGAACCTCAACCACGAGTTCGCGCACATCCAGCAGTCCATCTACGACATGAAGGGCGACTTCGGCACCCAGACCACCGTCCCCGACGTGTGGTGGATCGAGGGCCAGGCGGAGTACGTCTCCTACACCTACCGCAACCTCACCGACGACGGCGCGCTGACCGAGGCGGCCAAGCACACCTACAAGCTCAGCCAGCTCTTCCAGAACACCTACGCCATCGACGACGAGACCCGCACCTACCCCTGGGGCTACCTGGCCGTCCGGTACATGACCGAGAAGCACCCGGACCAGATCCAGGACATGCTGGCCAAGATGCGCACCGGCGACTACCAGGGCGCCTACGCCGTCTACAACACCATCGGCACCAGCTACGACGCCGACTTCGACGCCTGGCTCACCACCCTGGCCGGCGGCGGCAACAGCGGCGGCGGCACGGCCACGGCCTGCACCGACACCAACACCCAGGCGATGGACCGGAACTGCTACCGCTCCGACCAGTCCCGGGTGGCCGGTGACACCGACTACTTCTGGGTCTACCTGCCGGCCGGCACCACCACCTTGAAGGTCACCACCAGCGGCGGCACCGGCAACGCCGACCTCTACTACGACCCGGCGAACTGGGCCGGCCCGTCCACCTTCACCGAGAAGTCCACCAACCCCGGCAACACCGAGAGCATCACCGTCACCAACACCGACGCGGGCTACCGGTACCTCAGCCTCTACGCGGTGACCGACTTCAGCGGAGTCACCGTCACCACCTCCTACTGACGTCTTGACGTCTCCCTCACTGGCGGTCCCTGGCTGAACCGCGGCCGCGGTCGACTCCGGTCGGCCGTGGCCGCGGCGCACGCCGCCCCAGCGCGGGCCACTCGGCGGCTGGTCGGGGGTGCGGGACCCGCGGGAAGGGAGCAACACCGACTACGGCGCGATCGTCGGCGGCACCGCGCTGTCCACCGTGCCGATGGTGATCCTCTTCCTCGTGCCGCGACGGCAGTTCATCGCCGGCCTGCCGGCCGGAGCCACCAAGGGCTGACCCCCCGCCCCCGCCCCACCCCGACCTCCGGCGAACCGACGCGACTCACGGAAGGCAGTGCACGTTCGATGACCGAAGCACGGACCGAAGCATGGACCGAAGTACAGGAAGTCTGGGAGCCCTACGCCCGTTCGGGCCCGGCACGCCCCCGGCTGGAGGCGATGCCCTCGAGCGGCGTCGACCTGCTCGTCGCCGGCAACGCCGGCGTCAGCGAACTGTCCGAAGGAGTCACGGAGGTGACGGTCGTTCCGGAGGGCTCCGAGGTGGGGCCGGTGCGCCTGGAGTGGCGGCTGCCCCGCGTGGACGCGACCGCCTTCTGGACCCCGTACGGCAACGGCGCGGGCGGCCGGCTGCCCGCCTCGTGGTCGGCACCGCAGCGCATCGACCTTTCCCGTGGCGCCCCGATCGCCGCTCTGGTCGGCACCGGCGACACCGGACTGTGCTGCTTCGCGGCCGACCGCATCGACGTGGAAGCCGGCGGCGGCGTCGTGGAGGAGACCGGGGAGTTCCGGTTCTGGGTGCGCGCGGACGGACCGCTGACCGTCCGCATCGACACCTCGCGCCGCCACTTCGGCACGTGTCTTCGGGAGTTGATCCGCTGGTGGGAGGAGTTGCTGGCCGACGAGGTGACCGTGCCCGACGCGGCCCGGCGCCCGGCCTACTCCACCTGGTACTCGATGCACCAGGAACTCTCCCCGCAGCGCCTGGAGGAGCGGGCGGCGCTCGCCGGGCCGCTCGGCAGGGAGGCCCCGATCGTCGACGACGGGTGGACGACCGCCGACCGCACCCCCGGCCACGGCCACTGCGGGGCCGGGGACCCGGTGTCGCTGCCCGGCACCGCCGCGCACGCCCGACGACCCGAGACGGTGAGTGACACGGTGACGGAAGTGCTGAGCATCGACCCGCGTACGGGGGAGTCCCGGGGGCCGGTCGCGGTGGAGGCCACCGCGGCGGACGTGGACAGCGCTGTGCGTGCCGCTCATGCGGCCCGAAAGGCGCTGGCCGACCACCGGACCCGGGCCCGACTCCTTCGAACCGCGGCGGAGTTGCTGGAGAAGGACGGCGAGGCGATCACCGCGGCCGCCGAAGCCGAGACGGCGCTCGGCCGGGTCCGGATCACCGGCGAACTCGCCCGCACCTGCCACCAGTTGCGGGCCTTCGCCGAAGCCGTCGAGGACGGCGGCCACCTGGACGTGATCATCGACCACGCGGACCCCGAGGCGCGGCCCGCGCCCCGCCCGGACCTGCGCCGCTGCAAGGTGCCGCTCGGAGTGGTCGCGGTCTTCGCCGCGAGCAACTTCCCCCTGGCGTTCAGCGTTCCCGGCGGCGACACCGCGAGCGCGCTGGCCGCCGGCTGCCCCGTCGTCGTCAAGGCGCACCCCGACCACCCGCGGACCAGTGTCCTGTGCGCGCGGGCCCTGCGGGCAGCGGCGGCCGAAGTGGGGCTGCCGGAGGACGTGGTGTCCGTCGTCCACGGATTCGAGGCAGGCCCCGCCCTCGTCCGCCACCCGCTCACCGCGGCTGTCGGATTCACCGGCTCGGTGCGTGGCGGCCGGGCCCTGTTCGACATCGCTTGTGCCCGTCCCCGGCCGATTCCCTTCCACGGTGAACTCGGCAGCCTGAACCCCGTCGTGGTCACCCCGCGGGCCGCACGGACCCGGGCGGAGGAGATCGGCGCCGGGCTGGCCGCCTCGTACACCCAGGGCCTGGGCCAGTTCTGCGTCAAGCCGGGGCTGGTTCTCCTGCCGGCCGGTGCGGACGGCGACGCGGTGGTGCGGGCCGTCGTCTCGGCACGGGTGCCGTCCGGCCCCCTGCTCGACCCGCGTATGCGCGAGGCGTTCCTGGCCGGTGCCCGCGCCCGCGCCGCGCTGCCCGGCGTCGAGGAACTCCTGGCCCCGGGCGAGGAGGGCACGGGGGACGCGCCCCTGTCCGTGCGCCCGGGCGTGCTGTCGGTGCCGGCGGCCCGGTTGACCGAGAGCGCCCCGCACTCCGAGCTTCTCGACGAGTGCTTCGGGCCCGTCACCGTGCTGGTCCGCTACCGCTCCGCCGCTGAACTGGCGGCCGTACTCGGCATGTTGGACGGCAACCTCACCGCGTCGGTACACCTCGCGGCCGACGAGCGCGACGAGGCGGCCACCGACCTGGTGTCACGGCTGACCGAACTGGCCGGGCGCGTCGTCGTCGACGGCTGGCCCACCGGGGTCGCGGTCGCCCCGGCCATGCACCACGGCGGCCCGTACCCGGCCTCGACGAGCAACTCGACGTCGGTTGGTGCCACCGCGACGGAACGCTGGCTTCGTCCGGTCTGCTTCCAGAACACGCCGGACGAACTGCTGCCCCCGGAGCTGCGCGATGGCAACCCGCTGGGCGTGGCGCGCAGAGTGAACGGCGCGAACGTGGCCTCCCCGGCGGTGAGTTGAACCTCCTGGTCCCACCCGAAGCACGTCAACGACGCTCCCGCGGCAGGCACGCCCAAGGCGAGCGCTCCTGCGATCGGGCCGCAGCCCGCCAACCGTCCGTACGGGAAGCCACCCGGCCCGGCGACAGGTGCCCGCAGACGGACGGCAGGCCCGGGCAGCCCGCCTCCACGGACGAGGATTGCCTGTTCGCCAACGTCACGACACCGCGCGAGGTGGCGCCGGGTGCCAGACCGCCCGTCATGGTGTGGTGGCACGGCGGCGGCTACACACACGGCGCCGGCAGCGACTACAACGCCGACCGGCTGGCGGCCCAGCGCAACGTCATCGTGGTGACCCTCAACTACCGGCTGGGCGTCTTCGGCTACTTCGGCCTGCCCGGCCTGCCCGGATCGGGGAACTTCGGACTGGAAGACCAGATCGCCGGCACCCAGTGGGCCAAGGACAACGCAGAGGCGTTCGGCGGCGACCCGGACAACGTCACCGTCTTCGGCGAGTCGTCGGGCGGCATGTCGGCGTGCGCGCTGCTGACCTCCCCACAGGCGCGCGGCCTGGTCGACAAGGTGAGCATCGCGTCCGGGTCCTGCCTCCTCGACTGGCCGACCGGCGTGCTGTACCCGGGCGCACCGCAGCAGACGCCGTACACCTCGGCGCGGCAGGACCGGGAGGACGGCCTCGCGGCGGCTCGGAGCAGCGGGTGCCCGACCGGCGAACTGTCCTGCATGCGGAGAAAACCGGCCGCCGACCTGCTGCCCCTCAACGAGGACTTCACCAACCACCTGGCCTACGGCACCCCCCTGCTCCCGCTGAACCCGGCGACAGCCCTGCGGAAGGGGAAGTTCCTCCACGTGCCGGTGATCTCCGGCGGAAACCGCGACGAGGCACGCGCGTACGTGGGTGGAGCGATGCTGGCCGGAGTGCCGCCGATCACCGCCAAGAGCTACCCGGCCATGCTCCGCACGACCTTCGGGGCCGACGCGGACCGGGTCGCGGCCAGGTATCCGCTGTCCCGGTACGCGTCGCCGCCGCTGGCGTGGTCCACGCTCACCACCGACGCGTCGTGGGCCTGCCAGACGGCGGCCGCCGACCGCTACCTTGCCGCACACACCACGGTGTACCCGTACGAGTTCGCCGATCCCGACGCCCCCCAACGTGAACGGGTTCGACATTCCCGGGCCGCCCATGGGGGCCGCCCGCACCGGCGACCCCAACGACGCCGGAGCGCCGCAATGGGCCGCCGGGACAGTCCGGGGCACCAGTCAGATGCAGTTCGTGCCGGACCGGACCCGGCAGGCGAACGTGGCCGCCCAACACCAGTGCCCGTTCTGGGCGACCGTCCGATGATTCCTCGTCCGCCCGCCGTCGGATCGGCCGCCGTGTTCAGTACCAGGACGGTCGTTGAGCCGGGAGACCCCGGAGGGCAGCCGACGGGGCCGCGACGGCGGTGGGCGGTCCGGGGCAGGTCCACGGGTTCGGGATCTGCGGGTGGCGGTGTCGGGCGACGATGCCGAGCCGGTCAGCCGGTCCGGATCGTACGGGCGGTCAGGCTCGCCCTCCAACTCTGGAGGAGCGATCACTGAGCCGCTCACCTCGCGTGTGGAGTGCGAGGACCTTATGCCTGCACGCCGGAAAGCGGCTGCGTACGGACGGCATCTGACGCTGTGTCCGATGGGGGCTGACGGATCAGTGTGAAGCTGGCGGCGGCGCCGAGGAGGGCCACGCACATACCGACGAGGAAGGCCGCGCGCATGCCAGTGGCGAAGGCATGGTTGGCTGCCGCGTGGAAGGCGCCGCGGACGGGGGTGGGTACGGAGGCCGCCGTGCCGTTGATGTTGCCGGTGGCCACGTCAGTGGCCAGTGCGCTCAGATTCCGGTGCAGGCCGTGGAGTCGACCGGCTCGGGAAGTCAGGTCGTGGGACACGGCCACGACTTGGACGGCGCCAATGCCGCCGAAGCCGGCGGTCATGCCGACGATGCGCATGGTCGAGTTGATGCCGGAGGCCATGCCGGAGCGGGACACGGGCACGATGCTGATGGCCACGTTGCTCATCTCGCCGTTGATCAACCCCGTTCCCAGACCGCTGATCAGCCCACCGGCCGCGTAGCCGGTCCAGCCGCTGTACAACGGGGCGAATGCCAGGAGAGCGGCTCCGATCGCCACCAGGAGTTGACCGATGGCCAGCAGGGCGCGCGAGGAGATGCGGCCGGCCAGGCGCGCGCCGAGGGGGCCCGCACCGAACAGCGGGACGGCGAAGGGCAGCATCGCCATGCCGGCCTGCAAGGGGCTGTAACCAAGAACGCCTTGGAAGTACAGCGGCGTGTACAGGAACAGGCCCCAAAAGGCGATGGACAGCACCAGGGGAGCCAGGCTGGCCCCGAGAAAGGTGCGGTCGGTGAACAGGCGCAGCTCGATCAGCGGGTAGGACCGGCGCAGTTCCACGGGGACGAAGGCGATGGCGAGCACCGCCGCCGCGGCCAGGGTGGAGACGATGGTGGGGCTGGTCCAGCCCATCTGCGGCGCCATGACGAGGGAGTAGACCGCCAGCAGGACCGCTCCGCTGAAGAGCATCAGGCCCTTGAGGTCCAGACGTGTGGCATCGGGGTCCTTGGATTCCCGGGTGCGCAGCAATCCCAGGACGAGCATCGCGATACCGAACGGCACGTTGAGCAGGAATGCCCATCGCCAACCGCCCAGGTCCACCGCGAGCCCGCCGATGAAGGGGCCCAGGGACGCGCCCAGCCCCGAGGCGACACCGAAGACCGCGAAGGCATGGACCCGGCGCGGGCCGGTGAACTCCTGGATGAGAAGGGCGAGCGAGGAGCTGAACATCCCCGCCGCGCCGATGCCTTGGGCGACCCGAGCCACGTTGAGCCAGAGCATGGCCGGGGCCAGGCCGGCGAGCAGAGAGGCGGCGGTGAAAACGGCCAGTCCGGACAGGAAGACCTTCCGCCGACCGAACAGGTCTGCCAGACCACCGCCTGCCATCAACAGGGCGGCGAACGCCATGGTGTAGCCGTTGATCACCCACTGCTGGTCGCTGAAACTGACGGAGAAATCTCGGTGAATGTCGCGCAGGGCCACCGAGGCAACCGTGTAGTCCAGGGGCAGCAGAAAGGTCGTCACACTGCTGACGATGAGTGTGGCGAGCGCATGGTTCATGCGTGGCTTCGGGGGCATGCGGTTCCTGTTTCGGCTTCGGGGCGAATTCGGAGTTGCGGACACAAGCGTCTGGAGACGCGGTCAGCGGAAGACGTTTCCTGCCGTCGTCGAAATTCCTCGGCAGGCGCATTCACGGCTCCACTCCGGATGCACCGGGTGGGGAAACGATTGCTACGTAGATCGTGACAGGGCCCCGGGCCGTTTCTCCAGCAGCTATCGGACCAGCACAGTCGCTCCTCACCCGGAGCGCTTCTGAACTCCGGCCTCGGTCTTTCACGGCGGTCCGTCGGTTCTTCGCGGGCCGTTTCGTGTGTCTGGGCTGGTGGCGGCCAGGACGAGGGGCCCCGCTGTCGCGTCCGGGTGCGCCTGTGCCGGGACTCGAATCACGGGTGGCCGCACGGCTCCCACAGCCTCAGGAGGCGGGCGCGAGCAGGCCCTGCGCGATCGCGGCGGCCTTGACCTCCTGGTACAGGGCGGTGAGGCTCTCGCTCACCTGGAGCCGGGGCAGTTGCAGGCGGTCCAGCGCCCCGGCGTCCACGCCCACATCCTGCCAACCCTGCCCGGTGAGGTAGCGCATCAGCGCGGGATTCAGCCGGTCCACACCCCGCACAAGCCGGGCCTCGGGGGTGACGCCCGCCTCGTGCTCCTGCCAGATCTTGAGGAACTCGTCGCTCAGTTCGTCCGGGAGCGCTCCGTACCTGCGTTGGGCGATCTCCTCCTCGATGAGCGCCTTCTTCTCCCGTAGTCGGGCGTTGTCCTGGGTACGCCAGGCCGAGGGGTCGCCCGCCTCGATCTCCACGAGGTCGTGCATGAGGCACATCTTGAGCATCTTCTCCAGGTCCAGCCGGTGCCCGCACTCGCGCTCGAACTCGCGGTGCAGGACCCAGCAGACCAGCGCCAGGTGCCATGAGTGCTCGGCCACGCTCTCCTTCCGCACCCGCGTGGCGTTGTTGTGCCGCTCGACCTCCCGGAGCCGGGCGGAAAAGGCGATGAAGTCGAAAACCTCGCGAAGCTCGTCACTCATGCTGATTGCCTTCCCTGTTACTGCGCTCTGTTTGTCACGGTGAACTGTTCCCGCTGTCCATCCGGGGCGGTGGGAGATCCGCTGGATCAGGGGCGCCACCGTGAACAGTCTCCTGCTCTCCGCAGTCGGCCGGGCCGGCCTCGGCGGGACGTCACGATGCCAAGATCGCCGGCTGTGGTGCTGTCCGGTGCGAAGGCGCGAAGAGGTGGGTGCCCTCAGGGCAGAGGTTCCACAGCTGCATGAGCGCGTAGGAGCGCCACGGGCGCCAGTGTTCGGCGCGGCGCATCGTCGAGGCAGGGTCGGTCGGCTGCCCCAGACTCCGCAGAGCCCGGCCGGTCCCGGGAGCCTGGGGGAGGAAAACGTCGGGGTCCTTGAGGGCCCGCATGACCAGGTAGGCGGCGCTGTCTCCACCGAGGCCGGCCCGCGTCAGCCGGTACTCCGTCTCCGTGCGATCGCTGCCGTCACTCAATGTCAGCTCATGGTCAGCCACGTCGGTGGCGATGCGGCGCAGCAGGACCGCTGCCTCGTCGTCGAGCAGATCGGTCAGCGATGCCTCGGCCAGCGTCCGGGCCGTCGGGAACAGGTGGGTCACCGTTCCGCTGGGGAACGGCAGCGGGCGGCCGAAGCGACGCGTCAGTGCGGCTGCCACCGTCGAGCCCTGGGGTCCGGGGAGGATGTGCCGAAGGGCGGTGGTCAGCAGCAGTTCCTCGGGGTCGGCGGCCCCGGGCACGCGCAGGCCGGGGTGGGCGGCGACCAAAGGAGCCATCAGGGGCTCCCCGGCGAGGAGTTCCGCGACGGCCAGCGGGTCGGCGTCCAGGTCCAACAGGCAGCGGCAGCGGTGGATGGCGGTGGCCAGGTCCCGTATGTCTTCCAAGCGGAACTGCGCTTCGACGTAGCCGGGGCGCGGGGTGAGGGCAACGACGCCGGCACCATACGGCAGCCGCAGCCCCCTGCGGTAAGTGCCGTTGACGATGTCCTCGATGCCAGGGATCGCGTGGGCGGCGAAGAAGCGCAGCAGCGCCGGTCCGTCGAAGGGTTCCCGGACCGGCAGACGTACGACGACGGTCCCGGCGGCCTGGCCGGTGGGTGAGGAGGCCGCGCCCCGCAGGGCGGTGGGGGTGCGGTCGAAGACGGCGGCGATGGTGTCGTTGAACTGGCGGACGCTGGAGAAGCCCGCGGCCATCGCCACGTCGGTGATCCGCAGGCCGGTCCTCTCCAACAGGATGCGGGCGGTCTGGGCTCGCTGGGCACGAGCCAGGGCCTGCGGGCCGACGCCGATCTCGGCCGTGAGCAGGCGGTGGAGATGCCGTGCGGTGTAGCCCAGTTGTGAGGCCAGTCCCGCGACGCCCTCCCGGTCGCAGACCCCGTCCGCGATCAGGCGCATGGCCCGGCCGACGACGTCGGCGCGGAGGTTCCACTCCGGCGAGCCAGGGCTGGCGTCGGGATTGCACCGCTTGCAGGCACGGTAGCCGGCCTCCTGGGCAGCCGCCGCGCTCCTGTAGAAGCGGACGTTCTTGCGCATGGGGCAACCCGGGCAGCTCGGGCGGCAGTAGATGCCAGTGGTGATCACGGCCGAGTAGAAAAGGCCGTCGAAACGGGTGTCCCGGCTCAGCGTGGCCCGCCAGCAGCGTTCGAAGTCGAGCATGCCGACATCCTTCCAGCGAGGAGGGCAGGGTGCTGGCAGGTATCGGACATGCACGACCGCCTCACCGCAGCCGGGCTCCGCGGCCGACCGACATCCGTCCGCTGCCGGCCGACTGCGGCCTCACTCCGGAGAGGGGGAGCCGGATGACCGGGTTGCCGCGATGCCGGTGCTCCGGAAGCCCTGCCGCCGACTTCGCGAACCGACCTCGTACGCGTAGCCCGTCCCACGTGTGATCATCTAGCGGAACTCGCCTGCCGCGCCCGCGGCCCAGTCCTCGAAGGCGCGGCCGCGGCGGCCGAGAATGCGCTCCAGATCCGGGGATACAGGGGTCGGGGTCTCCACGCACGACGCGAAGTAGCGAAGCAGGGAGTCGGCGATCTCCTCGGTCATCCAGTCGTTGGAGAGCATCGCGTTGCGCGCTGCCGCGTGTGAGATCTCCTCGTAGCGCAGTGGTCGACCGAGCACCGCACCGAGGATGCGGACCTGTTCCGTGAAGGTCAGCACCTGGGGCCCGGTCAGGACCGGCGCTTCACCGGAGGGAACCGCTCCCGTCAGAGCACGGGCGGCGACGGCGGCTATGTCGTCCTCATGGACCGGTGCGGTGGCGGCCTGTGCATACGGACCCGCGACGGTGTCTCCCGCCCTGACCTGGCCGATCCACTGGCGGGCGTTGGCGGCGAAAGCGTCGGCCCGCAGATGGACGAACTCGGGCGCGACCGCTTCGGCCGCGGCTTCCAGCTCGCGGTGGCGGTTGGCCACGGCGTGCCGGCTGTCGCCGGTGAGGACGGACGAGGAGGACAGCGTGACCACGCGCGTCACCCCCGCTTTTCTCACGGCGTCGAGCAGGGTCTGCTCGCCTTGCCAGAGGGCCGCCGGGTTGAGGAACACCGCGGTGACGTCGTCCAGGTCGGGGCTTGCGCTGTCGCAGGACTCGACGCCGGCTGGAAAGCGGGCGTCGCGAGGAGCCCGGGTGAGAGCGCGGACGGCATGACCGGTGGCGGCGAGCTGTGCCACGAGGGGACGGCCGACGGTGCCGGTGGCTCCGGTGACGAGTATCAAGGTTCTCTCCCGTTCGAAGAAGTGCTGAACCCCAGTTCAACCATCTGGATGAATTCTGTCAACCATCCAGATGGTTGACGTCCTGGCCGGCGCCGATATCCTTGCCCTCATGACCCCGCCCACCCGCCGTCGTGCCGCCGACGCCGCACCCGACGCCTCCCGTCGCCGTCTCCTGGAGGCCGCGAAGGACGTCTTCGCCGAGAAGGGGTACGCGGGAGCCCGGGTGCAGGAGATCGCCGACCGCGCGGGTGTCAACAAGCAGCTGATCACCTACTACTTCGGCGGCAAGAGCGGGATCTACGCGGAGCTGGGCCGCCAGTGGGCGAGGAGCGAGGCGGAGCTGCAGGACCCCGAACTCCCGTATGACGAGCTGGTTCTCGGCTACCTGCGGAACGTCTTCGCGGACCCGCGCGGCGTACGCCTGGAGGCGTGGTCGCAGCTGACGGGCCGCCCGGACGCGGCCGAGTCGGGGGCGGAGGACCTCGCCGACATCGAGCGCCGCCAGGCCGAGGGCGAGTTGACCGACGCGATCAGCCCGGCCATGGTCATGCTGCTGTCCCAGGCTCTCGTCATGGCCCCCCACCTCATGCCGGGCACCGTGCGCCGGATCTTCGGCAGCGACCCGGCGGACCCGGACTTCCAACGGAACTACGCCCGTCAACTGGGCCTCGTCTTGCGCCTGTTGCGCGCCTGATCGCCCGGGCGGCCGCTCCCCGCCACCCACCTCGACCACCGGCTACGCCGCCGACGTCAGCCGCCGTTGACTCCCCACGGGGCCCGCGGCGCCACGCGCGGTGAGGACGAGCGCCCCCGCGACCCAAACGCCGAGATCACTCTGATCACTCCGGGTTACTGGTTGAATGCTCTCGGTAGTCAGTCGTGACGAGCACGACGACCGGGAACGAGGAGAAACCCTCATGCGACATGTGTTCACCAAGGCGGCCGCCGTGGCCGCCGTCGGCGTGCTCGCCTTCACCGTGGCACAGCCCTCTCAGGCCAGCACCCCCCAGCAGGGGCCGGTCCGCGCGGCCGCAGCGGGCCCCGCCTACTTCGAGATGACCGACATCACGCGGGCCACCTTCGTCATCAAGCTGACGAACAGCACGGAAATCGAGCACGCCCGCGAGCTGATCAGCGGCGAGACCACCGACGAGCCCCACGTGATCACGCGGATCATCCCCCGCCCGGCCCCCTACAACCCGCGCTGGAGCTACCAGGCGGACCCCGACCAGACCAGCTTCTTCGACCAGGGCCTCGAGGTCTGCGACGCGACCATCCCCTACGTCGAGGAGTACCTCGACGAGGTCGGCGGCGCCTTCCTGCCCGGTCGCATCTGGTGCGACTGGACGTCTCGCCTGGTCAGGGAAATCCCCGCACCGTAGGTGACCGCCCGCGGGTGCCGACGCCCACCCGTCACGACACCCGCGTCGCCCCGAAGTCTGCTCGGGCGGCGGTTGACCGCCCGCCCGAGCAGTCCCGCCCGCCGGCGGCGGCCGAACGCGTCCGCTACCGCGTCCGCCCCGAGATCGATCCGCCCGCGGGCTACGGCGCCGAGGCCGTGTACCTGGCGCGGCGGTTGGACGGGGCCGGGGGTGACCGCCGGTCAGTAGCGCCAGCGGGTGGCCTCGATGACGTCCTCGTCCGTGCGGGTGGCGAACAGCTCCGCCTCCCCTCGGCGTACGGCGAGTACCGCCTCGTACAGTTCGCGGCCGAGGGCCTTGCGCAGGAGCGCGGACTTCTCGTAGGCGTCGGTCGCCTCGGACAGGGTGGTCGGGAGGCGGTCGGCGGTGCCGAGGGTGGCGGGGTCGCTGCGGGTCTCGGGCGGTAGTTGCAGCCCGGCGTCGAGCCCCGCGAGGCCCGCGGCCAGCACGCCGCCGATCACCAGGTACGGGTTGGCGGCGGCGTCGAAGCACTTGACCTCGGCGTTGGCCTGCTCGGCGGTGGAGCCGGTGATCAGGCGCAGCGCCGCCTCACGGTTCTCCAGCCCCCAGCAGCGGTAGGCCCCGGCGAACCGGGAGGGCACCAGGCGCAGGTAGGAGGCGGCGCTGGGCGCGCCGAGGGCGAGCAGGGCCGGCAGTTCGGACAGCACGCCCGCGAGGAAGTGCTCGGCTTCCGGGTGCAGCCCGTGGCGGCCGGGGCCGCCGTGTGCGAGGTTGCGGCCCTGCCGCCAGAGGCTGAGGTGCACATGGCCGCCGTTGCCGAGCTCGCCCCCGGAGAAGACGGGCGCGTACGAGACCCGCAGGCCGTGCCGGGCGGAGACGGCCCGGATGGTGTGGCGTACCAGCATCGCGGTGTCGGCTGCCTCGACCGGTCCCTCGGCGGCGACGGAGACCTCGAACTGCCCGGCGGCGTACTCGGGGTGGAGCTGGAGCACGGCGAGGCCCTGCCGGGTGAGGGCGTTCAGCACCTCCCGCAGGTAGTCGGAGTGCTCGACGAAGCGGGTCATGCCGTACCCGGGCCCGTGCGCCGCGGGGGTCCCGGCGGCGTCGGCCGCCACCCATTCGACTTCGATCCCGGCCCGCACCGACATCCCGCGCCGTCCGACGGCCTCGGCGGCCCGGCGGGTGAAGCCGCGCTGGCAGCCGGGGTGCGGCGCGCCCCCCTGGGTGTAGCGGTCGGCCGGGGCCCACGCCCAGCCGGGCTGGGCGGCGAGCGGGGTGAGCCGGTCGAGGTCGGGGACGAGCCGCAGGTCACCGGTCGGGCCGGTGCTCGACGGCGTGCGGGTGAAGGAGTCGTCGACCAGGGAGAAGTCGAAGCAGGGCGCGGCGCCGACACCGTACTCGGCGGCGTGTTCGAGCTGGGCGAGCGGGACGGACTTGACCCGGGTGAGCCCGGCGTTGTCGACCCAGCCGAACACCACCCCGTCGATGCCCTCGGCGGCGAGCTGTGGTGCCGCGGTCCGGGCCCGGGCGGCCCGTTCGGCGCGGGAACGCGTGGTGGTCATGCCGCCCATGCTGGTGCGGGCGGTGGCGGGAACGCCCGGGTTCGGCGGGAGTTCATCCGTCCGGGAAGGACCACGACGACGAGTTGACGACGCGTCAGGCATGCCGCATGCAGAGGCTTCCCCACTGGAAGCCCGCGCCGATCCCGGCCAGCACGTAGGCGTCCCCCGGGCGCAGGGCGCCTGCGGTGACGGTGGTGTGCAGCGCGGTGAACAGCCCGGCCGATCCGGTGTTGCCCAGCCGGTCCACGGTGACGGGGGCGCGCTCCGGGGGAACGTCCAGCGCCGCCATGGTCTCGGTGAGGATGTTCAGGTTGGCCTGGTGCAGGAAGAAATGACGGACCTGGTCGATCGGCACGCCGGCGCGGTGGGCGGCGCTGGTGATGCTCTCGGGCAGGCGAGTGGTCGCGGTGTTCCAGACGGCGCGGCCGTCCATGGACAGGTAGTGCTCTCCGGCGGCGACGGTGGCGGCGCCGGCGGGCAGCCGGGAGCCTCCGGCGGGGATCTGGACACCGTAGGACAGCTGGGAGCCGAGGCTGTAGGAGAGCAGGCCCGCTCCGGGGGTCTCGGAGCGGCTGAGGACGACGGCTGCCGCGGCGTCGCCGAAGAAGACGCCGGTGGTGCGGTCGGTGGGGCTGGCGAGCCTGGAGGCGCAGTCGGCCGCGAGGAGGAGGACAGTGGTGATGGAGGGGTTCTGCAGGAGGTGGGCGGCGATCAGCATGGCCTGGATGCCGGAGGCGCAGGCGGCTTGGGTGACGTCCAGGGCCAGGGCGCGGTGCGCGCCGAGGGCGTCCTTGACGATCAGCGCGGTCGACACGATCGGCTGGTCCCAGGTGTAGGTGGCGACGATGACCGCGTCCAGTCGGGTGGGCTCGATGCCGGCGGCGTCGAGGGCCGGGTGGGCGGCGGCGACGCACATGTCGGAGGTCGCCAGATGCGGTGCCAGCCGGCGGCGTTCGCGGATGCCGGTGCGGCTGGTGATCCATTCGTCGCTGGTGTCCAGGGTCCGGGTGAGCTGCTGGTTGGTGACGACCTCCGGGGGCAGGTGCATCCCGGTCCCGGCGATGGAGAACGGTACGGACAGGCCGACACCGGTCTGGTGGAACAGGGTCTGGTCCAGGGCGACGGTCATGCCACGCTCCGTTCCGGCCTGAGCGGTGCACCTCGAAGAACTCCCATGTCCGTTCCTTTCGATAGCGGTTCGTGAATGGCGGGGCGCCGCCGGGCCGATCACCCGGGCTCCGGCGGACACCGCGTCCGGGTGCCCTCCGGTGATGACGTCCTCTGCGCGGGCGGGACCGCGCGCAGGGACGGCACGGAGGCGAGCAGCGTTCGGGTGTAGGGGTGCCGCGGGGCGCGCAGGATCGTCCCGGTGGGGGCGCTCTCGACGATCCGGCCGTGCCGCATGACCGCCACGACGTCGGAGACGTGGCAGACCGCCGGCAGGTTGTGGCCGATGAAGAGCACGGACAGCCCGAGACGTCGCTGGAGGTCGCGGATCGTGTTGAGGACGGCGGCCTGTACCGAGACGTCGAGCGCCGAGGTGATCTCGTCGGCGATCAGCAGGCCGGGCTCGACGGCCAGGGCGCGGGCGAGGGCGACCCGCTGGCGCTGGCCGCCGGACAGTTGCCGGGGCAGGCGGTCGGCGAGCCCGGGGTCCAGGCCGACGAGGCCGAGGAGCTCGGTGACGCGCTCGGCGCGGGCGGCCCGGTCGAGCCGGCGGAAGACGGTGGCGGCTTCGACGAGCGCCTGACGGGCCGTCATCCGGGGGTCGAGCGCGGTGTCCGGGTCCTGGAGGACGACCTGGACGAGGCGGCCGAGCCGGCGCCGGCCGCGGACGGTGCGGGTGCGGACCTCCCGGCCGTCGACCAGGACCCGGCCGCTGTGCACGGGGACGAGGCCGACGATCGCGCGGGCCAGGCTGGATTTCCCCGAGCCGGACTCGCCCACGAGGCCGAGCGTGGTGCCGGACGGGATCTCCAGCGAGACGCCGTCCACGGCGGCGGGGCGGACCCGGGGGCCGGGGTGGCGGACGGTGAGGTCGGTGACCTGAAGGGCGGTCATGACGCGGTCACCTGCTCTGGGATCGCCGCAAGCGGTACAGGATGCCAGCAGGCGACCCGGTGGACGGCGTCCAGGTCCTCCAGCGGTGGAGCCTGCTCCGCGCAGTGGTCCCGGCGGCGCGGGCAGCGGGGTTCGAACGGGCATCCCGGTGCGGGCGCGAGCGGGTCGGGCGGTGCCCCCTCGATCGTCCGCAGCGGCCGGCCGCGGTCGACGGTGAGGTCCGGCACCGAGGCGACCAGCGCCCGCGTGTAGGGGTGCCGGGCACCGTCGGTGAGGCGGTCGGCGGGCAGTTCCTCGACGATGCCGCCCGCGTACATCACCAGGACCCGTTCGCAGAACTCGCCCACGAGCGCGATGTCGTGGCTGACGAACAGGATCGCGGCGGAGGTGTCCCGCCGGATGTCGGTGAGCAGCCGGGTGATCTGCCGCTGCACGGTGACGTCGAGCGCGGTGGTCGGTTCGTCGGCGATGATCAGCCCCGGCCGCACCATCAGCCCGGAGGCGATCATCACGCGCTGGCGTTGGCCGCCGGAGAGCTGGTGAGGACGTGAGCGCAGCAGCGCCGGGGACAGGGCGACCCGGCGCAAAGCGTCGGCGGCCTGCGCGGCGGCCCCCGCGCGGCCGGCACCCCGGTGGGCCCGGGGGGCCTCGGTGAGCTGGGTGGCGATCCGCAGGGACGGGTTGAGCGCGGAGGCCGGGTTCTGGAAGATCATCGCCAGGCCCGTCGCGAGGTGCCGGTCCCGCTCCTTGGGCGTCAGGGCGGCGAGGTCGGCTCCGAGCAGGCGCAGGGTGTGCCGCGACACGCGCGCGCCGTACGGGAGCAGGTCGGCGATGGCCAGTGCGGTGAGCGACTTGCCCGAGCCCGACTCGCCGACGAGCCCGAGGGCCTCGCCGGGCCGCACCGAGAAGCTCACGCCGCGCACCGGCCGGACCGGGCCGTCCGGGGTGGGGAGTTCGATGCTGAGGTCCTCGACCTGGAGTACCAGCCCGTCCTCGGCGGGGCCGCTCGGGGCGGGCGTCGGCGCGGGTGCGCGCGGGGCCGGGGCGCGCCGGGCGACGCTCCCGGCCAGGACCTCGCCGAGCAGTTGGAAGGCCAGGGCCGCGTAGAGGACGGCCAGGCCCGGGGCCAGCGCGGGCAGCGGGTCCGCGTAGATCCGGTCGAGCCCCTGGCTGAGCAGCAGCCCCCAGTCGTAGCCGGGCGGTTGGACGCCCAGGCCCAGGAAGCTCAGCCCGGAGAGTGCGACCAGGGAGGTGCCCGCCGCCGTGGTGGTGCTCAGCAGCAGCGGCTCCGCGATGTTGGGCAGGACGTGCCGCCACAGCAGCCGGTGGCGGCGCAGGCCGAGGACCCGGGCCGCGGCCAGGTGGTCGGTGCCCGCGACGCCGGCGGCGAGGGTCTGGGCGAGCCGGGCGAATCCGGGGACGCCCGCGGCCGCGAGGGCCAGTACCGCCCCGGCGGCGCCCGCGCCGAACACGACCGCGAGGAACATCGCGACGAGGAGCGCCGGGAAGGCGAGCAGGAGGTTGATCAGCCCGGCGGTCAGCCGGCGGCCGCGCCGGCCGAGGACGGCGGTGCAGGCCCCGAGGAGGATTCCCGAGCTCGCGCCGAGCAGGACCGCCGCCAGCGCGAGCAGCAGGGAGGGCCGGGTGGCCGTCAGGACCCGGGCGAGCAGGTCACGGCCGAGACCGTCGGTGCCGAACGGGTGACCCGCGGAGGGTCCCTGGAGTACGGCCGAGGGGTCGGGGCGGTCGGCCGCCGCGCCCCAGACCGGCGGGCCGACCAGTGCGAGCGCGAGGAGTGACGCCATCATGACCGCGGTGGCCCAGGCCATGGGCGAGCGCCGGAATCCGGACGGAAGGCGCATGGTCACATCTCCCGGATCGCCGAACGGGGATCGAGCACGGCGAGCAGCACGTCGACGACGAGGCCGGCGAGCAGCAGGGTGGTGCCGAGCACCAGCACCATCGCCTGGACCACCGGGTAGTCCTGTGCGATCACGGACTGGGCCATGGCGGAGCCGATGCCGGGCCAGGCGAAGACCTTCTCGACCAGCACGGTGCCGGCGATCAGGGCGGGCAGCAGGCTTCCGGCGACGGTGAGCGCGGCGGTGGCCGTGTTCGGTGCCGCGTGCCGGAGGTAGCAGCGTGCGGGAGACAGCCGTTTGCTCCGGGCGGTGCGCAGGTAGTCCTCGTTCAGCACCTTGAGCGCCTCCACCCGGACGATGCGCAGCAGGATGGCGGTGGGGGCGAGGGAGAGCGCGAGGACGGGCAGGACGAAGGACTCGACGCCCGCCGCTCCGGCCACCGGGAACAGTCGGAGGCCGACGGCCAGCAGCGCGGTGAGTCCCGCGGCCAGCACGAAGTCCGGCACCGCGGCCACACCGGCGGTGACCGCGGTGAACGCCAGATCGGTGCGCGGGCGGCGGCCGTCACGGGTGCGGACCGCGGCCAGCAGGCCGCCGGGCAGGGCGACGGCGAGGGTGGCCAGGAAGGCGAGACCGGCGATCTCCAAGGTGGCCGGCAGCCGGGTGCGGACCAGCTCCGCGACCGGGGTTCCGGTGACCAGCGAGGTGCCGAGGTCGCCGTGCAGCAGTCCGCAGAGGTAGTGCCGGTACTGGGACAGGAAGGGTGCGTCGAGCCCGAGGGTGTGCCGGCGGGCGGCCACCAGGTCGGGGGCGGCGTCGACGCCGAGGGCGGCCCGGACCGGATCGCCGGGGACGAGGCGGATCATCGAGAACGACGCGGTGAGCACGACTGCGAGGGAGACGAGCAGCCGGAGCGTACGGCGGCCGAGGAACGCTGCCCAGGGGTGCCGCATCAGCTGGGGTAAGGACATGGTGGGTCCCGGTCACTGGTGGAGGCGGATGCTGGTGGGAATGAGCTGGCCGCCGAAGGAGGTGGCGAAGGTGGTGCGGTAGCCGTACACGCTGCTCCGGCCGTCGGCGATCGGCAGTGCGTCGGCGGAGCGGAAGAGCGCGGCGGCGGCCCGGTTCCAGGTGCCGCAGCCCGTCGTGTCGGTCTCGCGGAGGGCTCGGGCGACCAGGGCGTCGTACTCGGGGTCGGTCACGCCCGCGAAGTTGAGGCCCTGGGCGGTGACGGGGCCGGAGAAGAAGGGGACGAAGCCGACCGGCAGGGCGAAACCCGGGGTGCTGCCGACCACCACGTCGAAGTCGGCGCTGCCGTACATGGCGTTGACGAGGGCGGGCAGGCTCTCGGTGACCTGCTCGACGTCCGCGCCGAGCGCCGTCCACTCCTGGGCCATCAGCTCGGCGACGGACGGCAGGGTGGGGCCGAGGTCGGGGCTGGTGATCAGGCGGAGCCGCAGAGGGCGGCTGTCCTTGGTCAGCGGGCCGTGGCCGGAGCGGGTCCAGCCGGCGGCCCGGAGGGCTTTCGCCGCGTTCCGGGAGGGCAGGTTGGCGTCCGCGACGTCGGCGTGGCAGACCGAGCCCTCGGCGCCGAAGTCGGTCGCGGGTCTGCCGTGGCCGCCGACGGCGACGTTGGCGAGCCCCCGGCGGTCGAGGGCGGCGACCATGGCGCGGCGAAGTGCCCTGTCGGCGAGGGGTCGGCCGGGCCGCTGGTTGAAGAAGGTCAGCCCGACCACGGTCGCGACGTCGGTGCTGGACAGACCGTGGCCGGTGAGCCGGGCGCGGTCCGGCCCGTTCACGTCGGCGATCTCGATGCCCCCGGTGAGCAGGAGGTTCGCGGCGGTGGAGGCCTGGGGCACCACCGAGATGACGATGTGTGCGGGGATGCCGGGCTCAGCGGTGGTCGCCCCGGCCGGCCCCCAGGAGTATCCGTCGCGGACGGTGAACTCGTAGGGCCCGCCCGGGGTGTAGCGGGTCAGCACGTAGGGGCCGGTGCCCTGGGTGGCGCGTGCCAGCGAGGCGGGCCGGTCGAGCCCGGCGGGGCAGACGATCGGCAGCTGTCCGATGGTGCGGGTGAGGAACGGGAAGGGGGCCGCGGCGGTTGTCGACACCGTCCTGGTCCTGTTGTCGGCGCGCGCGGTGAACGGGACGTCCGGGAGGACGGTCCGGGCGCCGGCGAGCTGGTTGGCCGGGTCACCCGCGTAGGTGAGTGCCCGGGCCACCGCCGAGGCGGTGAGGGGAGTGCCGTCGGAGCAGGTGATGCCCGGACGGAGGACGAAGGTGGCCGTGGTGGCGGTGGCCCGCCAGGAGGAGGCCAGACCGGTGACCAGGGTGCCGTCGGGGGCGAGGTCGACCAGTGAGTCATAGGCGTAACGGGCCTGGGAGGCGCCGAAGGAGGAGTACGGGTCGAAACTCGGCGTCTCGCTGGACTCCGCGATCCTGACGGTTCCGTGGTCCACCAGGGGAGTGGTCGTCGAGGAGGCGGCACCGTCGCCGCAGCCACCCAGCGAGACGGCCGAGGCGATGAGGACAGTGGCCAGGACGACCGCCGGGGTGCGTCGGGGCATGGCGTCATGGTGTCACCGGGGCTCGGTCGTGGTGCGTCAACTGCCCTTTGCGCGAGGCGTGTTCGAACGTCCTCAACCCGCCTGCCCGCTGGTCGGGAGCCGCTCGGGGTGACCGGGGCGGGTGGTCCCGATTCACCTTTACGAGGAGCTGCGGGGCCGGCTGTTCCATTGCTGAGCGGGCTGCGTGGTGCGTGCCGGACGGGCGGAATTAATGGAGAAAGGATAATCCGATGATCGCTTTCCTTGGTGTTTTGATGTTCAGCGGTTCAGGTCACGCGGTCAGGGAATGAACACTCGCATGAGTGAACTCGGAGGTAGCCATTTGGTCCAAGCGAGCGCGGCTCGACTACGGTGATCGTGGGATCGGATGGCGCGTTCCGGTGTCCGGGAATCCGACGTGTGGAGCGAATCCCGGATACCGAGCTGGAATGCTTCTCTTCACCCGGCTGCGCACTGCTCCGGAGTTCGCCATGCCCGGGTTCCCTGTCATACGCATACGTGGAGAGGATGGAGCATCATGCCGCCCGTAGTACCGCCCTTCCTGGTAGGTCTCATCGTCGCGCCGCTGGCCAAGCGCCTGCTCAGGCCGCTGGTGAGCGGAGTCGTCAAGACGTCCGTCGGCATCGCGATGGAGGTGAAGAAGGCGGCCCACGAGGTCGGGGAGAACATCAACGACCTCGCCGCCGAGGTGACCGCCGACGTGGTGGCCGCCCAGATTTCCGCCGGTGACACC
Organism: Streptomyces sp. NPDC088194; assembly: GCF_040702025.1. Lineage (NCBI taxonomy): Bacteria > Bacillati > Actinomycetota > Actinomycetes > Kitasatosporales > Streptomycetaceae > Streptomyces > Streptomyces sp. NPDC088194. Next base: position 120,470 of record NZ_JBFBIV010000019.1, read on the forward strand.
GGAGCGCGCTCCGGTGTCGCCCAGCCCGTCGCCGCGCGTGTCCCCATGGACGAGCCCGTCGGCCAGGCCGAAGGGGGCTCAAGGGCCCCGAAGCCGCGCGCGAGTGCCGGAAAGGCGCACTGACGGTCCATCGGGACCGCGGCCGCCGCCGGGCGCGCATGTCGATCGATTCGGCGGAACGCATCGGGCGGCGGCCGTCCGCCGGCAGTTCGGCTGCTGAAATCCGCCGTTCAGAATTCCCCACTCCGTCGCCGTATTCCGTCGTGTCCATGACGGTATTCCGCGACCCCGCGAACAGGTGATTCGTACACATGCCATCGTTACTGGGTGCCGCACCCGGATTCCGATCCGTGGAATCGGGCGCGAGTCCGCGCTCGGTCACGCCGGGCCGCCAGCGCTGGGACGTCAAGCTGGTGCGCGGACGGCCCCGGACGGCCCAGATCCTCGCCGCCGCGCTGAGCCGCGTTCCCGGGATCACCGAAGTCCAGGCGAACCCGGTCACCGGCGGCGTCCTCGTCCGGCACGATGCGCGGGTGTGCGCCACGGACGTCGGCCGGATGGTGCGCAGAGCCGTCGCCCTGCTCGCGGCGAAGCCCACCGGAACGGAAGGCGTGACGCCGGACGGGCCCGCCGTCGACCCGGCCCCGCCGGCGGACCGCGGCCCGGTCACGCTCCCGGCGCTCGCCGCCGGCGGCGCGGTCGCGGCCGGGATCACGCTGATCAAGGGATCAGCGCTGAGGAGGCAGTTGGTGGCGGTGGGCGGTGTGGTCGTGGCGACCGCGGTCGTGCTCCGCAAGGACTGGCACAGAACGGTCGACGCGTCCCGCGACGCGGCCGGGCCGGATACCGGACGCCACCCCCTGCTGGAGATCGTCGGACCGCATCGGCGCACCCTCTACCGGGCAGCCGCCCTGTCCATCGCGTGCCAGACCGCGGAGACGGCGCTCGGCACCTTCCTGGGCTGGACCGGCCTGGTCCTCATCAAGGGCGAGGCGGCCCCACTGGTCAGCCTCGGCCTGACCACGGCTTCCGCCCAACTCTGGGGGCTGGCCGGGCTGGTGGCCGCCGCCTGCGCCGCGGTGGCGGGACTGTCGTACGCCTCCAACCTCCAGTGGCGCCGACTCGGCCAGGACATCGAGCACGACTGGCGGAGCCGCACGTACCGACACGTCCAGCACCTCGAACTGAGGCACCTGGAGGGAGAGCGGACCAGCCGGGTGGCCGGCACGCTCACCAACGACGTCGGGCAGTTGGGCGCCTTCTTCGCCGGACCGGCCAACGACGTCCTGCAACTCGGCACCAGCCTGGCCCTCCTGGTGCCCGCGTTCCTCCTGCTGGCGCCGCAGATCGCCTGGGTCGCGTTCCTGCCGATCCCGGTCATCGCCTGGCTGTCGCTGCGCCACCAGGACCGGGCCGCGGCCGGATACGCCGTCACCGGCGAGCGCCGGGCCAGGCTGGGCAGCCAGGTGATCAACTCGCTCGAAGCCGGTGCGACCGTCAAGAGCTTCTGCACCGAGGACCACGAGGCCGAACACATCGACACGTTGAGCGAAGCGGCCCAGGAGAGCAGCCGGCAGAGCGACCGCGGCACGATCCGCCACGCCGAGACCGTCCGGGCCTGCACCACCGCGTCGATGGCCGCGACCCTGCTGATCGGTGGCCGTTCGGTACTCAACGGCACCCTGCGCTTCGAGGTGTTCAGCCCGCTGATCGGGCTGCCCCAGATGCTGTTGATGCGGATGAGCCGGCTCGGCGGCATCGCCGACCAGTACCAGCGCACCCTCGCCTCCTACGAGCGGGTCCAGCGGCTGCGCGCCCTGCCCGCCGAGGCCGACGACGGCGACGGGACGCTCGACCTCGCCGAGGTGCGGGGCGAACTCGTCCTCGACGGGGTCACCTTCGCCTACCCCGGCCGGCCGGCGGCGCTTGAGGACCTCTCGCTGACCATCCCGGCCGGGCAGGTGACCGCCCTGGTCGGCGCCACCGGCTCCGGCAAGACGACGATCGCCAAGCTGCTGATGCGCTTCCAGGACGTGGAGTCCGGCCGGGTGCTGCTCGACGGACAGGACGTCCGGGACCTGCGCCGTCACGTCCTGCGCCAGACCATCGGCTTCGTCGCCCAGGACCCCTTCCTCTTCGACGGCAGCATCGCCGACAACATCCGCTACGGCACCTTCGGAGCCTCGGACGAGGCAGTGCTCCAGGCCGCCGCCATGGCCGAGGCGCACCCCTTCATCGCGATGTTGCCGGACGGCTACGACACGCTGATCGGCGAACGCGGCGCCGCGCTCTCCGGCGGCCAGCGGCAGCGGATCGCCCTGGCGCGCACGATGCTCAAGAACTCGCCGGTCGTCATCCTCGACGAGGCCACCTCCGCCGTGGACAACGAGACCGAGGCCGCCATCCAGCGCACGCTGCGCAGCTTCGCGGCCGACCGGACGATGATCGTCATCGCCCACCGCCTCTCCACGGTCCGCCACGCCGACCGGATCTACGTCATGGACAAGGGCGGCATCGTCGCCGAACAGGGCACCCACGACGAACTCCTCGCCCAGCACGGACACTACGCATCCCTCTGGCAGATCCAGGCCGGCGAACTCGCCGCCTGACCGCAGAAAGCCGCCCCGCCCGCCGATCGCGTGATGCCACCGCGACCGGCGCGGCACGGCGCGCCCTGCGCGCATGCCCGCCCACACTTCTGGAGGTACCCCCATGTCCCGTCGCGACCAAGACGCCCTTCCCCTGACCGCGGCGCAGCGGGAGATCTGGCTCGCCGAACAGAGCTCCCGGACGCCGATCCCGGGCTACCGCGTCGGCGAGTGCCTGGAGATCCACGGGCCGGTCGATCCGCAGCTGTTCGACGCCGCGCTGCGCCGGGTGGTCGACGAGGTCGACGCCCTGCACGTGACCTTCGTCGACGACGGTGACGGCCCGCACCAGATCCCGCGCGCCACCTGGGACTGGACGCCCACCCACCTCGACCTCGGTGCGGAGCCGGACCCGCGGGCGGCGGCCATGGAATGGATGGAGCGCGACCTGGCCCGTCCGTTGGACCTCGCCGCCGATCCGCTGTTCGGCCACGCACTGATCCGGCTGTCGCCCACCGAGTTCCTCTGGTACCTGAACTACCACCACCTGGTGCTGGACGCGATCAGCAGCTCCATGGTCCGGCAGCGGGTCGGCGAGGTCTACTCGGCACTCGCCGAGGGCGCCGCCGTGCCGCCCTGCCCGTTCGGCTCGCTGCGGGACCTGGTGGAAAGCGACACCGCCTACCGCTCGTCCGCCGACTTCACCGCCGACCGCTCCTACTGGACCGGGCGGTTCGCCGATCTGCCCGCCCCTACCCGGCTCACCGACACCACCGCGACGGACCCGCACCAGGCCCTGCGCCTGGCCGGAGAGCGGGAACTGCGCCGCCCCGAGGCGCTGCGGGCGGCGGCGGCCCGGGCCGGTGTCCGCTGGTCCCGGGTGGTGGTCGCGGCGACCGCGCTCTACGCCCACCGTCTCAGCGGCGCACAGGACGTCGTGCTCGCCCTTCCCGTCACCGCCCGTCGGGGCTCCGACCGCGACCTGTTGTCAGTACCCGGCACCATGTCCAACGTGGTCCCCCTGCGGCTGACCGTGCGACCGGACATGCCGTGGGGCGAACTCGTCGCCCAGGCGGCACGGGAGGTCGACTCGGCCGTCGCGCACGAGCGCTACCGCAGCGAGGACCTGCTGCGCGACCTCGGCGCGCCCGGCAGCATCGGCACGGCGTTCCCGCTGATCGTCAACATCATGGCCTTCAACGCCAGGCCGAGCTTTGCCGGGCACCCCGCGTCAGTTCACCACTTCGTGTCGGGATCGACCACCGACCTGGCCGTCTGGGTCTTCGACTACCGCGACGGCAATCCTCCGCTGCTCAGGCTGCACGGCGCGCCGCAGGCGTACGGCGACGACGACCTCGCCGCGCACCAGCAGCGGCTGCTCGCCCTGCTCGACGCCGTCGCGGACTGCGACCCGGACGAGGCGGTCGGCAGGATCGATCTGCTCACCGCGCGGGAGCACGGTGCGCTGGCGGCCCTCGGCACCGGGCCGGTGGCGCGGGTTCCGGCTGTGAGCCTGCCGGAGTTGTTCCGGGAGCGTGTCGCGGCGGCTTCGGACCAGGTCGCGTTGGTGTGTGGTGATGTGTCGTTGACGTATGCGGAGTTGGATGCGCGGGCGAACCGGTTGGCGCATGCGTTGATGGCGCGGGGTGCGGGGCCGGAGCGGTTGGTGGCGGTGGTGTTGCCGAGGTCGGCGGAGTTGGTGGTGGCGATCTTGGCGGTGGTGAAGTCGGGTGCGGCGTATGTGCCGGTGGACCCGGAGTATCCGGCGGCTCGGGTGGCGTATCTGCTGGAGGATGCGCGGCCGGTGGTGGTGGTGACCGACGCGGGTACCGGGGGGCGGTTGCCGGAGGGCGGTGCCGACTGGTTGGTGCTTGACGATCCTGCGACGGCTTCCCTGGTGGCGGGTTGTCCGGCGGTCGATCCGGGGGTGGCTGTCGATCCTCGCCACCCGGTGTACGTGATCCACACCTCCGGTTCCACGGGCAGGCCCAAGGGCGTGGTGGTCACCCACGGCGGCCTGCTCAACCTGCTCACCGACCACCGGCTGCTGCGGTTCGCGCCGCTGCTGGAGGACCGGCAGCGGCTGCGGGTGGCCCTGACCACCTCGGTGTCGTTCGACGCCTCCTGGAACCAACTCTCGGCCCTCTTCGCGGGTCACGAGCTGCACGTCCTGGACCACGCGACCCGGACCGACCCGGAAGCCCTGGTCGACTACACGGCGAGCCGAGGGCTGGACTATGTGGAGGCCACTCCCTCCTATCTTCAAGTCCTCCTCGCCCATGGACTGCTGGACGATCCGCTGCGTCGTCCGGCACTCGTCGCGGCGGGTGGGGAGGCCGTTCCGGAGCAGGTGTGGGAGCGGTTGCGGGCCGCCGGTGGGGGCTCCTGCCTCAACTTCTACGGACCGTCCGAATGCACCGTCAACTCGGTGGTCGCGGACGTGGCCGCGAGTCCGCGTCCGGTGATCGGCCGGCCCGTCACCAACGCCCGGTTGTACGTGCTCGATGCCGCGTTGCGGTTGGTGCCGGCGGGTGTGGCGGGTGAGTTGTACATCTCGGGTGCGGGGTTGGCGCGGGGGTATCTGGACCGGCCGGGTCTGACCGCGGGGCGGTTCGTGGCGGACCCGTTCGGTCCGGACGGGTCGCGGATGTACCGCACGGGTGACCTGGTGCGGTGGAACGCGGAGGG
>NZ_JBFBIV010000020.1:0-122198 GCF_040702025.1 Streptomyces sp. NPDC088194
CACCACCACGCTCTACCGATCTGCACCCCCCACCAGGCCATTGTCGTCCGACCTCCCCTGTCCCTCACCACCGCAGCCACCCGCCCCACGCCCGCGCCGCCGCCCCCCCCGGAGGGCGGGGGCAGCGGCGCGTGCGCGGCCGGGGGTCACACCCCGGACGAGACTTCCGCCTTGTCGTCGTCCGACTGACCAGAGCCTTCCCCGAGACGGCGGTTGCGTACCACCGACGACCAGTAGGACGCCGCGATCAGGACAACGCCGACCAGGCCGGTGATGACCTCGCTGACGTCGTACTTGATCGTGATGAGCAGGATGACCGCCAGCGCGCCGATCGCGTAGTGCGCGCCGTGCTCCAGGTAGACGTAGTCGTCCAGGGTGCCCTTGCGGACCAGGTAGACGGTGAGCGACCGGATGTACATCGCGCCGATGCCCAGACCCAGGGCGATCTCGAAGATGTCGTTGCTGATCGCGAAGGCGCCGATGACGCCGTCGAAGGAGAACGACGCGTCGATGACTTCCAGGTACAGGAACATGAAGAACGCGGCCTTGCCGGCCAGACCGACCGTCCGGGCCACGTTGGCGCCGCTGGTGGCCGCGGGGACCTTGGCGCCCAGCGAGGGTTCCTCGACGGCCTTGGGGCCCTCGCCGTCCTCGTCGCCGTCCTCGTCCTCGTCGTCCTCCAGCCGCTCCTCGAAGAAGCCGGAGATGCCGCCGACCACCAGGTAGGTGATCAGACCGGCGACACCCGCCAGCAGGACCGTCTCGGCCTTGTCGACCGTGCCGTGCCCGCCGTGCAGCGGCACCGAGTCCGCGACCGTGGTGCCCGCGATGACCAGGACGATCATCGCCACCGCCACCGACAGCATGTCCAGCTTGCCGAGCTTGGCCAGCGGCTTCTCCAGCCAGGACAGCCAGTTGATGTCCCGCTCCTCGAAGATGAAGTCGAGGAAGATCATCAGCAGGAACATGCCACCGAAGGCGGCGATCGCCGGGTGGGCGTTGGAGACGAGGTTCTCGTAGCGGTCGTGGTCGTTGACCGCGATCCGGACCGCTTCCCACGGGCTGAGCTTCGCGGTGACGGCCACGATGATGATCGGGAAGACCAAGCGCATGCCGAAGACCGCGATCAGCACACCGATGGTGAGGAAGATCTTCTGCCAGAACGCGTTCAGCTTGCGGACGATGCCCGCGTTGATGACCGCGTTGTCGAAGGAGAGCGAGATCTCGAGGATGGACAGGATCGCCACGATGGCGAGCCCTTTGCCTCCCCAGAGGATGCCGGCCAGGGCCAGGCCGGCGGCAGTGATGCCGAGTGACCAGCCGAATGTTCTGAGGAGCACGTGCTTCCCACCCAATCCCTTGTGATCCCTTGAGCCAAGGGTCCCCCGCGCGGTGCGCGGCTTTACGAAACGTTGACCCCGAAGTCTAGGGCGATACCGCGCAGCCCCGAGGCATACCCCTGGCCTACTGCACGGAACTTCCACTCGCCGCCGTACCGGTACAGCTCGCCGAAGATCATCGCCGTCTCGGTCGAGGCGTCCTCGGTGAGGTCGTAGCGGGCCAGTTCGACGCCGTCGGACTGGTTGAGCACGCGGATGTAGGCGTCGCTGACCTGCCCGAAGGTCTGCACCCGGGCGTCGGCGTCGTAGATCGAGACGGGGAAGACGACCTTGTCGACGGTGGCCGGCACCTTCGTCAGGTCGACCAGGATCGTCTCGTCGTCACCGCCGCTGCCGCCGGTGAGGTCGTCGCCGGTGTGCTCGACGGAGCCCTCCGGGCTCTTCAGATTGTTGTAGAAGACGAAGTACTCGTCCCCCAGCACCCGGCCGCCGGAGCACAGCAGCGCGCTGGCGTCCAGGTCGAAGTCGGCACCGGTGGTCGAACGGGCCCTCCAGCCGAGGCCGATCTGCACCTGGGTGAGATTCGGCGCGGCCTTGGACAGGGAGACGTTGCCCCCCTTGGCGAGCGTGACGCCCATCGTGGTCCTTTCCCCCTCAAACGTGGTGGTGGGCAGCGTGCCGGCGGTCAGACGTTGACGCCGAAGTCCTGGGCGATGCCGCGCAGGCCCGAGGCGTATCCCTGGCCGATCGCGCGGAACTTCCACTCCGCGCCGTGCCGGTACAGCTCGCCGAAGACCATCGCCGTCTCGGTCGAGGCGTCCTCGGTGAGGTCGTAACGGGCCAGTTCGGCGCCGTCCGCCGCGTTGACCACGCGGATGTAGGCGTTGCGCACCTGGCCGAAGCTCTGCTGGCGCGGCTCGGCGTCGTAGATGGACACCGGGAAGACGATCTTCGCCACGTTCGCCGGCACGGTGGCCAGGCTGACGTTGATCACCTCGTCGTCGCCCTCGCCCTCACCGGTGAGGTTGTCGCCGGTGTGCTCGACCGAGCCGTCCGGGCTCTTGAGGTTGTTGAAGAAGACGAAGTGCTGGTCGGAAAGGACCTTGCCCTGCTCGTCGGTGAGCAGCGCACTCGCGTCGAGGTCGAAGTCGCTGCCGGTGGTGGTGCGGGCGTCCCAGCCCAGACCGACGACGACCGCCGTGAGGTTCGGCGCCTCCTTGGTCAGCGAGACGTTGCCACCCTTGCTGAGGCTGACTCCCACGAGTCCTCCTGTCGGTTTCCCCGCCCGTCGGTGCGGTGTGGGTCGTTGTGTGCTGCGCTTGCTGGATCAACGTCCAGAGCTTAGTGACCCGTTCCCGATTGGCTACAGCGCGGACAGCGCTTTCGCGTACTGGCCGAGATCACGCGCGTCCGGCAGGCCGTTCACCACGGTCCACCGCACCAGACCCTGCCGGTCGATCACGAAAGTGCCGCGCAGCGCGCAGCCCTTCTCCTCGGCGAAGACGCCGTAGGCGCGGGAAACCGTTCCATGCGGCCAGAAGTCGCTCAGCAGCGGGAAGTCCAGGCCCTCGGCGTCGGAGAAGGCGCGCAGTGCGTGCATGGAGTCGCAGGACACCGCGAGCACCTGGTTGTGCTCGTTCTGGAACGAGGCCAACTCGTTCTGGATCGCCTGGAGTTCGCCCGAGCACACGCTGGTGAAGGCGAACGGGAAGAAGATCAGCAGGACGTTCTTGACGCCCCGGAAGTCGTCCAGGGCGACGGTGCGGCCGTGCTGGTCCCTCAGCCGCAGATCAGGTGCGGGTCCGCCCGCGTCGATCGGCATGAAAACGGCTCCCTGCGCCAAGCGGACATGAGGTTCCCCCCGCCCCGGGTGCGGCCGTGCCTACCCGGGGCGCGGGGAACCGCGCGACAAGCCACGGCGGCGGCGCGGCCGGAAACGGACCGCGACCCACTACGGCGCGGTCCGTACCGCCTACCGCTTGCCGGCTTTGGCCGCCTTCGGGGTCACCAGACGGCTGCCCGTCCAGTCCTTCGCCGCGTTGACACTGCTGGTCTGGGCCAGGCCGGCAGTCTGCGCCGCTTCACCGATCTCGCTCGGCTCCACGTGGCCGTCACGCCCGGTCTTCGGGGTCATGAGCCAGATCGGGGCGCCGGGGTCGATCGTCGACGTGGCGTCGACGAGCGCGTCGGTGAGGTCGCCGTCGTCCTCGCGGAACCACAGCAGGACGGCGTCGGGCACGTCGTCGTACTCCTCGTCGGCGAGCTCCTCACCCGTGAGCTCCTCGATCCCCTCACGGAGCTCCTGGTCGCAATCCTCGTCGTACCCGAGCTCCTGGACCACCTGTCCGGGCTCGAAACCAAGCCGGCTCGCCGGGTTGGTCCGCTCCTCCGCGTGGTCCGCGGTCGCGCTCACGCTTTGCCTCCTGTCATGGGCACAGATTTCGTGCGGGTCTTCATGGTCTGTATGTGCCCGCGACGGTGCGAGCTTATTGGCGGTAGTCCACACGGGCGGGGCGGATCGCGCAAGTACCCGCCGTACGAGACCGTCGAAACGGTGATGATTCGACCGTCTTCATGGCAAGTTCCCCGCTTCACCGCCGCCCTGCGCACTCTCCCATGGTGACGCAGATCACGGACATCTGCCGGGGTTGCCCGTTTTGCAGAGTGTTGGCACCGCGAGTCGGTCGTACGTCCGACTGGGCGTAGAGTTCGGATTTGGCCGCCCACCTGGGGTTACCGCCCGGTAGAGATGACGTATCGAACGGCCTCGGTACACGATGGACGCGGCGCGTGCCGCCGTCGGCGGCCACTCCATCACGTCCAGAGACATCCCGTAGCAGTCCTAGTGAGCGAAGGAACAGCGTGGCTTCCGGATCAGATCGCAACCCGATCATCATTGGCGGCCTTCCCAGCCAGGTCCCGGATTTCGATCCCGAGGAGACGGCGGAATGGCTCGACTCGCTCGACGCGGCCATCGACGAGCGGGGCCGGGAGCGCGCCCGCTACCTGATGCTCCGCCTGATCGAACGGGCCCGCGAGAAGCGTGTCGCGGTCCCCGAGATGCGCAGCAGCGACTACGTCAACACCATCGCCACCAAGGACGAGCCGTTCTTCCCCGGCAACGAGGAGATCGAACGCAAGATCCTCAACGCCACCCGGTGGAACGCCGCGGTGATGGTCTCGCGCGCCCAGCGCCCCGGCATCGGGGTCGGCGGCCACATCGCGACCTTCGCCTCCTCGGCGTCGCTGTACGACGTGGGCTTCAACCACTTCTTCCGCGGCAAGGACGACGGCCTCGGCGGTGACCAGGTCTTCTTCCAGGGCCACGCCTCGCCGGGCATCTACGCGCGCGCGTTCCTGCTCGACCGGCTCACCGAGGCGCAGCTCGACGCGTTCCGGCAGGAGAAGTCGAAGGCCCCCGACGGCCTGTCCAGCTACCCGCACCCGCGGCTGATGCCGGACTTCTGGGAGTTCCCGACCGTGTCCATGGGCCTCGGCCCGCTCGGCGCGATCTACCAGGCCCGGATGAACCGCTACATGGAGGCGCGCGGCATCGCCGACACCTCCAAGTCGCACGTGTGGGCGTTCCTCGGCGACGGCGAGATGGACGAGCCGGAGTCGCTGGGCCAGCTGTCCATCGCCGCCCGCGAGGGCCTGGACAACCTGACCTTCGTGGTCAACTGCAACCTCCAGCGGCTCGACGGCCCGGTGCGCGGCAACGGCAAGATCATCCAGGAGCTGGAGTCGCAGTTCCGCGGCGCCGGCTGGAACGTCATCAAGCTGGTCTGGGACCGCTCCTGGGACCCGCTGCTGGCCCAGGACCGCGACGGCCTGCTGGTCAACAAGATGAACACCACCCCGGACGGCCAGTTCCAGACGTACGCCACCGAGACCGGCGCGTACATCCGCGAGCACTTCTTCGGCAGTGACCAGCGGCTGCGCAAGATGGTCGAGGACCTCACCGACGAGCAGATCCTGCACCTCGGGCGCGGCGGGCACGACCACCGCAAGGTCTTCGCCGCCTACACCGCGGCCCTGGCGCACAAGGGCCAGCCGACCGTGATCCTCGCCCAGACCATCAAGGGCTGGACGCTGGGCCCGAACTTCGAGGGCCGCAACGCGACCCACCAGATGAAGAAGCTCACCGTCGACGACCTCAAGCGCTTCCGGGACCGGCTGCACCTGCCGATCACCGACCAGCGGCTCGACGAGGGCTACCCGCCGTACTACCACCCCGGCCGGGACTCCGAGGAGATCCAGTACATGCACGACCACCGCAAGGCGTGCGGTGGCTACGTACCGACCCGGATCGTCCGCGCCAAGCCGCTGACGCTGCCGGAGGACAAGGTGTACGCGGCGGCGAGGAAGGGCTCCGGCCAGCAGTCGATCGCCACCACGATGGCGTTCGTCCGCATCCTGAAGGACCTGATGCGGGACAAGGAGATCGGCAAGCGGTTCGTGCTGATCGCCCCGGACGAGTACCGCACCTTCGGCATGGACGCGTTCTTCCCGAGCGCGAAGATCTACAACCCGCTCGGCCAGCAGTACGAGTCGGTCGACCGCGAACTGCTGCTCGCCTACAAGGAGTCGCCGACCGGCCAGATGCTGCACGACGGCATCTCCGAGGCGGGCTGCACCGCCTCGCTGATCGCCGCGGGCTCGGCGTACGCCACCCACGGCGAGCCGCTGATCCCGGTCTACGTCTTCTACTCGATGTTCGGTTTCCAGCGCACCGGCGACCAGTTCTGGCAGATGGCCGACCAGCTCGCGCGCGGCTTCGTGCTCGGCGCGACGGCCGGCCGGACCACCCTGACGGGTGAAGGTCTCCAGCACGCCGACGGCCACTCCCAGCTGCTGGCCTCGACCAACCCGGCCTGCGTCGCCTACGACCCCGCGTACGGCTTCGAGATCGCGCACATCGTCAAGGACGGCCTGCGCCGGATGTACGGCGAGACCGCGGACGGCAAGCCCGGCGAGGACGTCTTCTACTACCTCACGGTCTACAACGAGCCGATCCAGCACCCGGCCGAGCCCGCCGACGTGGACGTCGAGGGCATCCTCAAGGGCGTGCACCGGTTCCAGCCGGGCAGCGCGGGCGAGATCCCGGCGCAGATCCTCGCGTCCGGTGTGGCGGTGCCGTGGGCGCTGGAGGCCCAGCGCATCCTCGCGGCGGAGTGGAACGTGCGCGCCGACGTCTGGTCGGCCACCTCCTGGAACGAGCTGCGCCGCGAGGCCGTGGCGGTCGAGGAGCACAACCTGCTGCACCCCGAGGAGGAGCAGCGGGTGCCGTGGGTGACCCGCAAGCTGTCCGGGGCGCAGGGGCCGTTCGTGGCCGTGTCGGACTGGATGCGGTCGGTGCCGGACCAGATCGCCCGCTGGGTGCCGGGGCGGTACGCCTCGCTCGGCGCGGACGGTTTCGGCTTCGCCGACACGCGGGGGGCGGCGCGCCGCTTCTTCCACATCGACGCGCAGTCGGTGGTGCTGGCGGTGCTCACTGAGCTGGCTGCCGACGGGAAGGTCGATCGCTCGGCGCTCAAGCAGGCGGTGGACCGCTACCAGCTGCTGGACGCCTCCGCGGCTCACCCGGGTGCGGCGGGCGGCGACGCGTAGCGCTGCGCTGCGCTCCGCGGTCAGCGAGACCACGGGTGGGCCCGCACCGGTTTTTCCGGGGCGGGCCCACCGTGCGTTCGGGGGTGACGGGACCGCCCGGGCGGGGGCGTTCTGTCCGTCCCCGGACCACCTGCCGGTGGGGGGCTTGTCGCGCAGTTCCCCGCGCCCCCGAAAAGACCCGCCCGGGCAGGGGGCACTGCCCACACCCGGACCACCTGTGAGCGGTGGGCTTGTCGCGCAGTTCCCCGCGCCCCTGAAAAGACCCGCCCCGGGCGGGGGGCACTGCCCACACCCGGACCACCTGCCGGTGGGGGGTTCTCGCGCAGTTCCCCGCGCCCCTGAAAAGACCCGCCCGGGCACGGGTGTTCTGTCCGTCCCCGGACCACCTGCCCCGCGCCCCTGAAAAGACCCGCTCGGGCAGGGGTGTTCTGTCCGTCCCCGGACCACCCGCCCCGCGTCCCCGAAAAGACCCGCCTGGGCGGGGGTGCCCGCGGCGGGGCCCAGGGGGAGCACTTCGGGTGCCGGTGGGCGGGGTGGGCGGGCGCGGCGGCGGGGTGAGGGGTGGGGGGTGCCGTAGCATCCCGGACGAACCGTAGGAAGTGACCGCAGCCCGTACATCCCCCGGGACGGAGCCCGCAAGGCATGAGCGAGTGACGCTGCCGCCCGCACGTACGGGCACGCTGTCCCCGAGTGGTGGGCGCCCGGTCAGGGGTCCGCACGGACGGGTCGCCGTGCCCGCGAGCCGGGCGCCGAGGGACGCGCCCGTGGGCGTGTGGGCGCCGGCCGGCGGGCGGGGACGGCGCACCGGGGGGCGGAGGCGCCAGGGGCTCCCGGGCGGGGCGCGTCCGCTGGTGGCCCTGGCGGTCATCTTCGTGCTGCTGGCGACCACCGGGTGGACGGCCACGCTGTCGCCGCGCGCGGCGAAGGACGCGATGGCCGCCGCGCTCGCCGCCTGGACCCACGGCACCGTCGGCGCCCGGCGGCTGCCGGACCCGGACGCGCCGCCCGGCGCCGTCGCCCGCTTCTTCGCCTCGCTCACCGGCGCCCAGCGGCTCGGCCTGGCCCGGCGCTACCCCCTGGTCGTCGGCAACCTCGACGGGGTCGACCCGGCCCTGCGCTACCGCGCCAACCGGCTCGCGCTGACCCGGCAGCGGGCCGCCGCCCTCGCCGACGAGCGCAGCGACGCGCTCACCCCGGTCGGCCGCGCCGCCATGACCGACCTCGCCGACCGCTACACGTCCCTGCTCGCCGGCCACCGGCAGATCCTCGCCTTCGACCCGACCGGCGACGGCCACATCGCCGAGGTGCTCGGCGACCTGCGCACCGCGACCCACGTCGCGGTGGTCGTCCCCGGCGTCGCCACCGACCTGGCCGACTTCGAGCGGGACGACGCCAAGCGGTACGCCGCCACCGCCGGCATGGCCCGCGCGCTGTACGGCGCCGAGCGGCTCGACCGGCCGGACGCCCGCACCGCGGTGATCGCCTGGGCGGGCTACACCGCCCCGGACGGCCTCGGCCTGGAAGCCTCCACCGGCACCCTCGCCGCCCGAGGAGCGGTCCGGCTCGAATCGCTCCTCGCCGCGCTCCCCCGCCGCCGCGACGTGGCGCTGTTCTGCCACTCCTACGGTTCGGTGCTGTGCGGGCTGGCCGCTCCGCACCTGCCGCCCGGCCGGGTCCGCGACATCGCCGTCATGGGCAGCCCGGGCATGCGTGCCCGCGACGTCGCCGCCCTGCACACCACCGCGCACGTCTGGGCGGCCCGGGACTCCGGGGACTGGATCGGCGACGTGCCGCACGTGGAGTTCGCCGGGCTCGGCCACGGCCCCGACCCGGTCTCCGGCGGCTTCGGCGCCCGGGTGATCAGTACCGACGGCGCCGACGGCCACGGCGGCTACTTCGTCCCCGGGACGACCAGTCTCGCCAACTTCGCGGACATCGCTCTCGGCGACTACTCGGCGATCACCTGCCCCACGGAGAACACCTGCACCAGTGGTCTTGGCTGAGCCGGGCGCGGCCGGGAAAACCCGTCCCCCTTTCGATGACGCGCGTAGCGGGTAAGGGGCGCAGTCCGCCGAGGCGGCCATAAGCTGGGCCTTATGGGTGAAGTGCTGGCCGGGAGCAACGCCGTGTGGGAATTCGAACCCGACGCCGTGGTGATCCGGTACAGCAGAGGCGTACGAGGCTCCCGGCTACTCCAGGCGCTCGGTGAGCGGCGGGTGCCGCACGAGGCGCTGGAGGACGTGGAGCTGGTGCCCGGCCGCCGCGGCACCGTGGTCCTGCGCGCGACCCCGCACCCCGGCGTCGACCCGCTCATCGAGGTCGCCGGCGGGCAACTGCGGGAGAGCGCCGATCCCTACCGGCTGGTGCTGCCCGAGCAGAGCGCCGAACTCGCCGAGGCCGCCCGGGACGACCTGCTGGCCGCCGTCCGCACCGCCGCGGTCACCGCGGACCCGCCCGGCGGGCGCTACCTGGTGCCGGCCCCCGCGGTGCCGCGCTCCTTCAAGGCGTACGACGCGAAGGCCACCTTCGACGGCCACGCGGTCGGCTTCCACTGGTTCCGCACCGGCGCCTCCACCGCGAAGTGGAACTCCGGCGACCAGACCTTCCCCGTCGAGGAGTTGTGCGGCGTCGACTGGCGCTCACCGGAGCAGGTCCACGGCCACCTGCGGCTGCTGCTGCGCGACCCGGCCGAGCCGCTGCCCCCCGCCGACCGCGACCCGGCGAGCGTGATCTTCGGGCTCGGGTACGGCTCGGTGCACGAGTCGCTCCCGTTCGCCGCGGCGGTGCTGGCGGCGATCCGTACCAGCCGCGTCAGGCCGTAGGACGGGGACGGCGGCGGCGCGGCGGCGCTCCGCTCACGCGGTCCGTTCCGGCGCCCGGGAGCAGGCGTAGGTGCTGATCTTGTGGTCCAGCACCGTGAGGGTGTCCTGGAGTTCGGCGATCCGCCGGACCACGTCCACCCGGGTGGACTCCAGCAGCGCCTGCCGCTCGCCGTAGGTGTGGTCGCCGGCCCGCACCATCTCCGCGTACGTCACCATGTCCGCGACCGGCATCCCGGTCAGCCGCAGCTTCCCGACGAAGGCGAGCCAGTCCAGGTCCCGGTTGCTGAACCGGCGCTGGCCGGTGTGCGAGCGGTCCACGTGCGGCATCAGCCCGATCCGCTCGTACCAGCGCAGGGTGTGCGCGCTCAGCCCGGTGAACTCCGCGACCTCGCTGATCGTGTACTGGTCCTGCCCGTCCGGCCGCAGATGCGTCTCCGGGTCCTCGCAACTCGCTGTGTTGCTCGGCTTGCTCTTCGCCACCTGCACGACCGTCATACCTCTTACGCTAAGACCTTCGAGCGCACTCTAGGCAAGTAAGCAAGGCGCCCCCGGTGGTGGACGTCTTCCCGCGGGGCGAGCCGCGCATGTTCAGGGGCGCGGGCAACTGCGCGACCGGCCCCGACTCGCAGGTGGTCCCGGAACCGGCAGAACCCCCCACCCCGTAGGGTCAGGCCCCATGGACAGCTTGGCGATGATCGCGCAATGGCCGGTGCCCAACGCCTCCGCCGGCGTGGTCCGGGCGGACGGCACCGTGGCCGGGACGTACGGCACCCTCCAGCGGAGCTACCCCCTGGCGTCGGTGACGAAGCCGCTCGCGGCGTACGCGGTACTCGTGGCCTGGGAGGAGGGCGTGTTCGAGCTGGACGACCCGGCGGGCCCCGAGGGCGCGACGGTTCGGCACCTGCTCGCCCACGCCTCCGGCCTCGCCTTCGACGCCCCGAAGGTGATGGCCGCCCCCGGCACCCGCCGCATCTACTCGAACTCCGGGTTCGAGGCGCTGGGCGAGGCCCTCGCGAAGGCGGCCGGCATCCCGTTCGCGGAGTACGCCCGCCAGGCGGTGCTGGAGCCGCTGGGCATGGCGGACACCACGCTGGACGGCTCCCCCGCGGCCGACGGCGTCTCCACCGTCGCGGACCTGCTGAAGTTCGCCGCCGAGGTGCAGGCCCCGCGGCTGCTGCACCCCTCCACCGTCGCGACCGCGACCTCCGTGGCGTTCCCCGGCCTGAAGGGCGTACTGCCCGGCTACGGCCGCCAGGACCCGAACGACTGGGGCCTGGGCTTCGAGATCCGCGCCGCCAAGTCCCCGCACTGGACCGGCGCGCTCTCCTCCCCCGCGACTTTCGGCCACTTCGGCCAGTCCGGCACCTTCCTGTGGATCGACCCGGTCGCGGGCGCGGCCTGCGTGGCGCTGACCGACCGCCCCTTCGGCGAGTGGGCGCTGCCCCTGTGGCCGCGGCTGACCGACGCGGTGCTCACCGAACTGCGGGCGGCCGGATGACCGCGGCGGGCGAGGTGTGGCGGGCGGAGCGCCGCTACACCGGCGGAGACCCGTCGGCCGGGATCGAGACGCGGCACGCGTTCTCCTTCGCGGGCTTCTACGACCCGGCGAACGTACGGTTCGGGCTGCTGCTGGCGTGCAACGAGGAGCGGTTGGCGCCCGGCGCGGGCTTCGCCGAGCACACCCACCGCGACACCGAGATCGTCACCTGGGTGATCGAGGGCGAGTTGGAGCACCGCGACACCGAGGGCGTCGCGACCCGGCTGCGCGCCGGCGACGCCCAACTGCTCAGCGCGGGCGGCGGCGTACGCCACGTCGAGCGCAACCCGGGCGCCGATCCGTGCCGTTTCCTCCAGATGTGGCTGCACCCGGACCCGGCCGGCGGCCCGTCCCGGCACTCCGTGGCCACCGACGTCGCACCGCCGGGGCCCGGCCCCTACCTGCTCGC
This sequence comes from Streptomyces sp. NPDC088194, assembly GCF_040702025.1. Classification (NCBI taxonomy): domain Bacteria; kingdom Bacillati; phylum Actinomycetota; class Actinomycetes; order Kitasatosporales; family Streptomycetaceae; genus Streptomyces; species Streptomyces sp. NPDC088194. Next base: position 11,719 of record NZ_JBFBIV010000020.1, read on the forward strand.
CTCCGCCGCGCCGGACGCGCCGCTGCCGCTGCGCCAGCCGCACGCCGCGCTGCACCTGGCGCGCGGCTCGGGCCCGTTGCCGGACGCCCCGTTCCTCTACCTGCACGTGCTGCGCGGCACGGTCCGGGTGGACGGCCGCGAACTCGGCCCCGGTGACGCCCTGCGCGCCGCCAACTCCCGCGCCCGGCAGGCCGAAGCGCCCCCCGACGCCGAGTACCTGGTGTGGCGGATGACCGCCGAACCGTCGTACGGATAGCCGAAACGGACAACCCGCCACCTGCGCGGCCACACCCATAAGGCAGGCTTGGACCGTGCCTCCTCCCGCGCAACGCCCGCAGAACCCGCAGAAGCGGCAGCCCCCGCACGCCTCCTCGGAGCCGCCCCGCGGCGACCACGCCGCGACCCTGCGGCGGCTGGAGAAGTCCGCCGGCCGGCTGGCCGCGCACGCCATCGCGCGGATGGACGAGCAACTTCCCTGGTACCGGGCGATGCCCCCGGAGAACCGCAGCTGGATCGGGCTGGTCGCGCAGGCTGGTATCGCCGCGTTCACCGAGTGGTTCCGCCACCCCGAGGCCCCGCAGGCGATCAGCACCGACGTCTTCGGCACCGCGCCGCGCGAGTTGACCCGGGCCATCTCGCTGCGCCAGACGGTGGAAATGGTGCGCACCACCATCGAGGTCATGGAGTCGGCGATCGACGAGGTCGCCGCGCCCGGCGACGAGGGCGTGCTGCGCGAGGCGCTGCTCGTCTACGCCCGGGAGATCGCCTTCGCCACCGCGCAGGTCTACGCGCAGGCCGCCGAGGCGCGCGGCGCGTGGGACGCCCGGCTGGAGTCGCTGGTGGTCAACGCGGTGCTCTCCGGGGAGGCCGACGAGGGCGTGCTGTCGCGGGCCGCCGCGCTCGGCTGGAGCTCGCCGGACAAGATCGTGGTGGTGCTGGGCACCGCGCCCAACGGCGACAGCGAGCTGACCGTGGAGGCGATCCGGCGGGCCTCCCGGCACGCCAAGCTCCAGGTGCTCACCGGGGTGCTCGGCGAGCGGCTGGTGGTGATCGCCGGCGGTGACGACGACCCGATCCGGGTGGCGAAGGCGCTGATCGGGCCGTTCGCGCCGGGTCCGGTGGTGGCCGGCCCGGTGGTCGGCGACCTGCTGTCCGCGACCAGGTCCGCGCAGGCCGCCGCGGCCGGCCTCAAGGCGTGCCGGGCCTGGCCGGACGCGCCACGCCCGGTACTCACCGACGATCTGCTACCGGAGCGTGCGATGGCGGGCGACCGCTATGCTCGCAGTCAGCTGGTGGAGGAGATCTACAGGCCGCTTGAAGAGGCGGGCTCGGCGCTACTGGAGACTCTGAGTGTCTACCTGGAGCAGGCATCCTCGCTCGAAGGTGCCGCACGGATGCTGTTCGTGCACCCCAATACGGTTCGCTACCGGCTGCGACGTGTGACTGATGTCACCGGTTGGTCACCTTCCGACGTGCGTTCGGCGTTCACCCTGCGCATCGCGCTGATCCTGGGACGTCTCTCGGACGGCGACCGGCCTCGCTGACTCGTTTGTTGGACACCCACAAATCGGCTGACACTTCTTCGTCCTTGTCCCCACGGGCGGTGACACCCGCCCGCGAGAGAGAGTGTGAACGTGCTCGTACTCGTCGCTCCCGGCCAAGGCGCCCAGACGCCCGGCTTCCTGTCCCCCTGGCTCGACCTGCCCGGCGCGGCCGACCGCCTCGCGGGCTGGTCCGACACGGTCGGCCTCGACCTGGTCCACTACGGCACGAAGGCCGACGCGGACGAGATCCGCGACACCAAGGTGGCCCAACCGCTGCTGGTGGCCGCCGGGTTGCTGTCGGCCGGTGAGCTCGGCCTGTTCGGCAACGGCGGCACCGGCCGGCCCGACGCGGTCGCCGGCCACAGCGTCGGCGAGATCACCGCGGCCGTGCTCGCCGGGGTCCTCTCCGAGCAGGACGCGCTGTCGTTCGTGGCCACCCGCGGCCGCGCGATGGCCGAGGCCGCGGCGGTCACCGAGACCGGCATGTCCGCGGTGCTCGGCGGCGACCAGGACACGGTGCTCGCCCACCTGACCGGCCTCGACCTCACCCCGGCGAACATCAACGGCGCCGGCCAGATCGTGGCGGCCGGCACCCTGGAGCAGCTCGGCGTGCTCGCCGAGCAGCGGCCGGAGGGCTCCCGGGTACGGCCGCTGGCGGTGGCCGGCGCCTTCCACACCGCCCACATGGCCCCCGCGGTGGCCGCGCTGGAGGCGCTCGCGCCGAATCTGACCGTCGCGGACCCCTCTTTGCCGTATGTCTCGAACGCGGATGGGCAGAAGGTGGACAAGGGCGCGGAGGTCGTGCGCCGACTGGTCACGCAGGTTTCGCACCCGGTGCGCTGGGACCTGTGCATGGAAACGTTCAAGCAGCTCGGGGTCACCGCGATCATCGAGGTGTCGCCGGGTGGCACGCTGGTCGGCCTGGCCAAGCGCGCCCTGCCAGGGGTCCGCACCCTGGCGCTGAAGACACCGGAGCACCTGGCGGCCGCGCGCGAGCTGGCCGCCGAGACGGCGGGCAACCCGCCGCAGGGTGCGCCGGCAGACTCCATCCCGCAGGACGCGACAGAGGAGCACCCGCAGCGATGACAGCGAAGATCAGCCCCAGCAAGGGTGCCCCCCACGCACGCATTCGCGGGGTGGGCGGCTACCGCCCGGTCCGGGTGGTTCCCAACGAGGTCATCCTCGAACACATCGACTCCAGCGACGAGTGGATCAGGTCCCGGTCCGGGATCGCCTCCCGGCATTGGGCCGGGCCGGACGAGACCGTCGCGGAGATGTCGATCGAGGCGGCCGGCAAGGCGATCGCCGACGCCGGCATCGACGCCTCCGAGATCGACGCCGTCGTGGTCGCGACCGTCTCGCACTTCAAGCAGACCCCGGCGGTCGCCACCGAGATCGCGCACCGGATCGGCGCGGGCAAGCCGGCCGCGTTCGACATCTCGGCCGGCTGCGCGGGCTTCACCTACGGCCTGACCCTCGGCAAGGGCATGATCACCGACGGCACCGCCGGCCATGTCCTGGTGATCGGTGTGGAGCGGCTCAGCGACCTCACCGACAAGGAGGACCGGGCGACCGCCTTCCTCTTCGGCGACGGCGCGGGCGCGGTCGTGCTCGGCCCGTCGAAGGAGCCCGCCATAGGACCGACGGTCTGGGGCTCCGAGGGCGACAAGTCCGGCACCATCACCCAGACGGTGGCCTGGGACCAGTTCCGCGGCGGCGACGTGTCGCAGCTGCCGGTGGACTCGCACGGCGAGGTCAAGTTCCCGGCGATCACCCAGGAGGGCCAGGCGGTCTTCCGCTGGGCGGTCTACGAGATGGCCCGGGTGGCCCAGGAGGCGCTGGACGCCGCCGGGATCTCCGCCGCGGACCTGGACGCCTTCATCCCGCACCAGGCCAACATGCGCATCATCGACTCCATGATCAAGGCGCTCAAACTGCCCGACCACGTCGCGGTGGCCCGGGACGTGGAGACCACCGGGAACACCTCGGCGGCCTCCATCCCGCTCGCGATGGAGCGGCTGCTCGCGTCCGGCGCGGCCAAGAGCGGCGACACCGCTCTGATCATCGGGTTCGGGGCGGGGCTGGTCTACGCGGCCACGGTCGTTACTCTCCCCTAGACACACCTCGCGGCGCCGCAGTCCCGCACGCCGCATCGACAGCGAAACATCAAGGAGCGCCCCAGACATGGCAGCCACCAAGGAAGAGATCGTCGCCGGTCTCGCCGACATCGTGAACGAGATCGCCGGCATTCCCACCGAGGACGTGCAGCTCGACAAGTCCTTCACCGACGACCTGGACGTCGACTCGCTGTCCATGGTCGAGGTCGTCGTGGCGGCCGAGGAGCAGTTCAGCGTGAAGATCCCGGACGACGACGTCAAGAACCTCAAGACGGTCGGCGACGCGGTCGACTACATCCTCAAGGCCCAGAACTGAGTCGGCTCCCCAGCCGCCTCACCCCCCGTGACGGGTCCCGCGCGGACCCGTGAACACCCGGACGACGCGCCTGTCGCCCGCCCTTCTAGACGTGGAGAGACAATTCCTGTGAGCCCGACCAATCACACCGTGGTCGTCACCGGTATCGGAGCAACCACACCGCTGGGTGGCGACAGCGCGTCGACCTGGGAAGCGCTGCTGGCCGGCCGTTCCGGTGTCCGGACGCTTCCGCAGGAGTGGGCGGCCGAGCTGCCGGTGCGCATCGGCGCGACCATCGCCGTCGAGCCCGGCGAGGTCCTGCCCCGCCCGCTCGCCCGCAAGCTCGACCGCAGCGCGCAGTTCGCGCTGATCGCGGCGCGCGAGGCATGGGCGGACGCCGGGTTCACCGCGAAGGCCGGCGAGGACCCCTCGGTCGACCCGGACCGGCTGGGCGCGGTCATCGCGTCCGGCATCGGCGGCGTCACCACGCTGCTCGACCAGTACGACGTGCTGAAGAACCAGGGCGTCCGCAAGGTCTCCCCGCACACCGTGCCGATGCTGATGCCCAACAGCCCGGCGGCGAACGTCGGCATCGACGTGAACGCCCGCGCGGGCGTGCACACCCCGGTCAGCGCCTGCGCGTCCGGCGCGGAGGCGATCGGCTACGCGATCGAGATGATCCGCACCGGCCGGGCCGACGTGGTGGTGGCCGGCGGCACCGAGGCGGCCATCCACCCGCTGCCCATCGTGGCCTTCGGCAACATGATGGCGATGTCCAAGAACAACGACGACCCCGAGGGCGCCTCCCGGCCCTACGACGCGGCCCGCAACGGCTTCGTGCTCGGCGAGGGCGCCGGCGTGGTGATCCTGGAGTCCGTGGAGCACGCCGCCGCGCGCGGCGCGCGCGTCTACTGCGAGGCGGTCGGCCAGGGCATCTCCGCCGACGCGCACCACATCACGCAGCCGGAGCCGTCCGGGCGCGGCATCGCCTCGGCGCTCCAGCACCTGATGGAGAACACCGACATCAAGCCGGCCGAGATCGTGCACGCCAACGCGCACGCGACCTCCACCCCGCAGGGTGACATCGCCGAACTCAAGGCGCTGCGGAAGGTGTTCGGGGACGACGTCGACCACATGGCGATCTCCGCGACCAAGTCGATGACCGGTCACCTGCTCGGCGGCGCCGGCGGGATCGAGACGGTGACGACCGTGCTCGCCCTGCACAACCGGCTCGCGCCGCCCACGATCAACCTGGAGAACCCGGACCCGGAGATGGACGCGGATGTCGTCCGCGGCGAGCCCCGTCCGTTGCCCGCCGGCACCATCGCGGCACTCAACGACTCCTTCGGGTTCGGCGGCCACAACGTCGTCCTGGCCCTGCGGACACTGCCGCAGTAACGGGACCCTCCGGGGTGCCCGCACCCCTGGTGCCGGGACCTTGCGGTCCGTGGATGGCTGTTCGCGCGGTTCCCCGCGCCCGTTGGTAAGGGCGGCCCCTACCGACGGACGCGGGGAAACGGCTATTCCTGCGGGAAGCTCGCGAAGTAGTTGGCCGCCATGTCGTCCGCGCCGTGGCCCTGTTCGGCGGCGCGCCGGAAGCGCTCCGCCCCCGCGGCCGCGAGGTCGAGCCGGACTCCGTTGCGCTCGCCGGCGTCGGCGATGAGCCGTAGGTCCTTGAGGGCGCCCTCGACCGTGAAGGACGGCGTGTAGTCGCCGGAGCGGATCGCCGCGGCCTTGAGCCGCAGATACGGCGTGTCCATCGGCCCGCCCTCGATCGCCTCGAAGAAGCGGTCCGGGTCCACCCCGAGCGCTTCGGACAGGGCCATCACCTCCCCCGCCGCGTTGGTGATCGCCAGCACCCAGCTGTTGATCACCAGCTTGAGCGCGCTCGCGGCGCCGCCGGCCCCGTCGTCGCCGACCCAGATGACCTTGCGGCCGATCGCCTCGAAGACCGGCCCGGCCAGCGCCTTCGCCGCGGCGGGCCCGGCCGCGAGCACCGTCAGGTCGCCGCTCTCCGCGGGCGCCTTGGTGCCGAGCACGGGCGCGTCGAGGAAGAGCAGGCCGTTCGCCGCGGCGACCGCGGCCAGTTCGCTCTGCGCGTCCGGCCCGACGGTGCTGCTCTGCACCCACACCGCGCCCCGCTCCAGCGCGGGCGCGGCCGTGCGCATCACGTCGAGCACGGCGGGCCCGTCGAGCAGCATCGTGAGCACCACGTCGGCGCCCCGGACGGCCTCGGCCGGGTCGGCGGTGACATGGACCCCCGCCTCGGCGAGCGGCTGCGCACGGGCGATCGTACGGTTCCAGGCGCGGACCTCGTGTCCGGCGGCGGCGAGGTTGCGGGTCATACCGGCACCCATGATGCCGGTGCCCAGGACTGCGACGGAGAGCTTCTGCGATGGCATGCGAGCAGGCTATTGCGCGGCCGCGGCGAACACAGGACGGCGCGTACGACGGGACGCGGCACGGTCGTCCGGCTGGTCGTACGACTGGTCATACGGCGGTGGCGCGGCCGGACGGACGGCGCGGGGTGTCGCGGGCGGTCAGACCACCTGGTGCAGCCAGCGGACCGGCGCGCCCTCGCCCGCGTAGCGGAAGGGCTCCAGTTCGTCGTCCCAGGGTTTGCCGAGCAGCCGGGACAGCTCTGCCTCCAGGTCGGCCTCGCCTTTGCGGGCGCGCTGCATCGCGGCGCGCAGCCGGTCCTCGGGGATGAGGATGTCGCCGTGCATGCCGATGACCGCGTGGAAGATGCCGAGTTCGGGGGTCGCGCTGTAGCGCTCGCCCTCCGCGGTCGCGCACGGCTCCGCGGTGACCTCGAAGCGCAGCAGCTGCCAGCCGCGCAGCGCGGACGCCAGCTTCGAGGCGGTGCCGGGCTCTCCCTGCCAGGAGAACTCGGCGCGCCAGGTGCCGGGAGCCGCGGGCTGCCGGACCCAGTCGAGGTTCACACGCACGCCGAGGACGCCCGCGACGGCCCACTCCACATGTGGGCACAACGCGCGCGGTGCGGCGTGCACGTACAGAACACCACGTGTCGTCACCGGTACCTCCAGTGTGGGACGAGGTTCGCCTTCCCCAGCGGCCTCACCCTCGTACTGGTTGAACCCGGGGCAACATGACACATTCTGCACTATTCAGCTGAATCAGGACAACTTTCGTCACCGTCGCCCGTCGGCCGTCGACCTCCCGTCAGATCGGTTCGCCTGTCAGGGAAAAGCTACCCTGCGGCGTCTTCCTGGGAGTGGCGTACGGTCGGGCTGACGGCAGATGTCACCCACTCGTCGGAGGGAAGAAGCGCATGCGGATGCTGTCGCGACACGCTCTGGCACTCACCGTGACCGCGGTTCTGCTGGGCGGATGCGGATTCGGCGGCGGTGCGCCGCACGGTGGCCGGGGGACGCCTCCCGCACACAGTTCGCAATCCGGGTCCGCCGCGCCCTCCGGCGGCACCCCGCGCGAGGCGGCCCCGGCGCGGCCGTGGAACACCCACCCGAGCAGCGTCGCCGCGCTCGGCGACTCCATCACCCGCGGCTTCGACGCCTGCAAGCCGGTGTCGGACTGCCCGGACGTGTCGTGGGCCACCGGCGGCCGGCAGCAGGTCGACAGCGTCAGCACCCGGCTGGGCGCCGCCAGCAGCTGGAACGTGGCCCGGTCGGGCGCGCACGTCGCCGACCTGCCCGACCAGGCCCGCGCCGCGGCGGCCCACCACCCGGCGATGGTCACCGTGCTGATCGGCGCGAACGACGCGTGCGCGGCCGACACCGGCACCATGACGTCGGTGGCCGACTTCCGTGCCTCCTTCGACAGCACCCTGTCCTATCTGCACCGCACGCTGCCCACCACGCAGGTGCTGGTCGCCAGCATCCCCGACCTGCAACGGCTCTGGTCGGTCGGCAAGGCCAACCCGCTGGGCCGCGAGGTGTGGAAGCTCGGGCTGTGCCCGACGATGCTGGACGACCCGACCTCCGACAGCCCGGCCGCCACCCAGCGGCGTACGGCGGTGCGCGACCGCGTGCAGGCGTACAACACGGTGCTCGGCCAGGTCTGCGCGACGTACCAGCGCTGCCGTTACGACGGCGGCGCGGTCTTCGCCTACCGTTTCGACACGAGCGACCTCAGCGACTGGGACTGGTTCCACCCCAACCCGCAGGGAGAGTCCCAACTGGCCCGGATCATGGCGGCGGTGGCCGGCCGCCCGGCGACGGCGACGAGCTAGCCGGCGCCCTCCGAAAGGCGCCGGCGCCCCCTGCGCAGACCTACCGAAACGACAGGAAGCGAGCCCATGGACTCGATCCGCATCCGCACGGCCCGCCTCGACGAACTGCGGCTGCTGCAGGGCGTGGAGGCCGCCGCGGGGCGGTGTTTCCGCGAGATCGGCATGCCCGAGATCGCCGACGACAGCCCCCTCCCGCTCGCCGAACTCGCCCATTACCAGCAGGCCGGGCTCGCATGGGTCGCGGTCGACGCGCGAACGGGGCAGGGCCCGGGTCCGGACACGGACACCGGCCCGGGAGCGGGCGTCAGCGCGGGCCCGGAAGCGGGCGCCGGGCGGGACAAGGAGACGCCCGTCGCGTATCTCATCGCCGACCCCGTCGACGGCAACCTCCACGTCGAGCAGGTCTCGGTCCACCCCGACCGCGCGCACCGGCGGATCGGCCGCGCCCTGCTGGACCACCTCGCCGACCACGCCTCGGCCCGCGCGATCCCCGCGCTGACGCTCACCACCTTCACCCAAGTGCCGTGGAACGCGCCGTACTACGCGCGCTGCGGATTCCGCGCCCTGGACGACGCCGAGCTCACCGCCGGGCTCCGCCGTATCCGCGCCCGCGAGGCCGCCTACGGCCTGGACCGCTGGCCCCGGGTCTGCATGCGCAAGGACCTGTGACCCGGCCGGCGACGCCGAAGACCCGCCGTGCCGCGCGCCTCAGCCGGCCGGGTGGGAGAGGACGGCGGACAGCCGGGAGTCGGCGCCGGAGCGGGCCGCGTCCAGGGTGAACGGCCCCGGCGCCGGCCGCCATCCGCCGGCCGCCTCGTCCCAGAACTGCGCGGCCCGCAGCGGCAGTTCGAGCACGGCCTCGGCGCTCCGGCCCGGCTCCGCCGTCACGGTCGCGAACCCGGCCAGCCGGCGGGAGCCGCCGGACGGTGTGAGGTAGACCTGCACCACCTCCCGGCCGGCCCGGTCGCCGCTGTTGCGCACCGTGACCCGTACCGTGGCCAGCACGCCGTCCGCCGGGGAGGGTTGCGCCTCCAGCGCGGTGTACTCCCAGGTGGTGTAGCCCAGTCCGTGCCCGAAGGGGTACGCGGGGGCGGGCCCGGTGCGGGCGGCCCAGGCGCGGTAGCCGATCGACGGCCCTTCGTCGTACCGCAGTTCGCCGTCCCGCGGGGTCACCTGGCTGATCGGGGCGTCGGCCAGCCGGGTCGGCCAGGTGGTGGGCAGCCGGCCGCCCGGCTCCTCGGCGCCGAGCAGCACGTCGGCCAGCGCCGCCCCGGCCTCCTGGCCGGGGAACCACGCCAGCAGCACCGCCGCCACGTCCTCGCGCCACGGCATCTCCACCGGCGCGCCCGCGTTGACCACCACGACCGTGCGCGGGTTGACCGCGGCCACCCGCGCCACCAGCTCGTCCTGCCGGCCCGGCAGCCGCAGGTCGGTCCGGTCGAAGCCCTCGGACTCCACCCGCTCGGTCGTCGCGACCACCACCACGGCGGTCTCCGCGGCAGCGGCCGCCGCGACCGCCTCGGCCAGCAACTCCTCCGGGTCCCGCTCCGGTTCGCCGTGCAGCAGGCTGAACCCGACGGCCTGGATGGGCAGTTCGGCCAGCTCCGGCGGCAACTCGTAGCGCAGCGCGACCCGTACCGGCTGGTCGGCGGCCAGCTCCACGGTTCCGCGCTCCGCCGGGCGGCCGAAGAACGCCTCGAACGGGTCCTCGTGCGCGTCTGCCTGGACCCCCTCGAAGAGCACCCGCCCGTCGACCTCCAGCCGGAACCCGCCGTTGCCGCGCGTGCCGAAGCGGTGCGCGCCGGCCACCGCCGGCACGAACTCCCCGCGCACCTCGACCGCGCTCACCTCCTCGTACACCACGCCCTCGGGCAGGTCGCCCATCCACTGCACCTGCCCGCTCGGCAGCGGCTCGCTGCCCAACTCCCGCCCCCGCGCGTCCAACGCGACCGCGTGCAGCGCGAAACCCGGCCCGGCGGTGCCCAGTTCGTCACTCGGGTCAGCGCCCACCGCGTACACCAGCGGCTCCTGCCGCGGCAGCGCCGCCCGCAGCCCGTCCAGCGGCGAGACCACATGGTCGGGGAAGACCTGCGCCGACCCCCCGCCGAGCACCCGGGCGTGCCGCGCCGCCGCGCCGATCAGCGCCACCCCGCCGCCGTACGGGTCGATCGGCAGCACCGGGCGGCCCTGCCGCGGCTCGTTCCGCAGCAGCACGCAGCCGCGCACGGCGACCTCGCGGGCCAGCGCCGCGCCGTCCACCTCGGCCGGCGGTTCCACCACGTCCGCCGGCGCCCCCGCGAGCACTCCGGCCCGCGCCGCCAGCCGCAGCACCCGCGCCGCCGCCTCGTCGACCAGCCGCTCGTCCACCTCGCCGGCCCGCACCGCCGCGACCAGCGCCTCGCCGTACACCGTCATCGGGCCGGGCATCGCGATGTCCAGCCCGCCCACGAGCGCGCCCACCGTCGACCGCGCCCCGAACCAGTCCGACACCACCACGCCGTCGAAGCCCCACTCCTCGCGCAGCACCCCGCGCAGCAGCGCCTCGTGCTCCGTCATCGACACGCCGTTCACCGCGTTGTAGGCCGCCATCACCCCCCACGGCCGCGCATCCCGCACGATCGCCTCGAACGGCGCCAGATACAGCTCCCGCAGCGCCCGCTCGCCCACCACGTTGTTCACCGTGAACCGCTCGCTCTCGGCGTCGTTGGCCACGAAGTGCTTCACCGTGACCCCGACCCCGCCGTCCTGCACGCCCCGGACGTACGCCGTGCCGATCACGCCGGTGAGATACGGGTCCTCGCTGTACGCCTCGAAGTGCCGCCCGCCCAGCGGGCTGCGATGCAGGTTCACGGTGGGCGCCAGCAGCACATGGACCCCCTTGCGCCGGGCCTCCTGTGCCAGCAGCCGCCCCACCCGCCGGGCCAGTTCCGGGTCCCATCCCGCCGCCAGCGCCGTCGGGCTCGGCAGCGCGACCGACGGGTCCACCGCCGTCCAGCGCCGCCCCCGCACCCCGATCGGCCCGTCCGACATCACCAGCTCCCCCAGCCCCACCTCGGGCACCGCCCCCAGGGCCCACATGTCCTTGCCCGCCAGCAGCCCCGCCTTCTCCGCCAACCCCAACTTCCCCAACGCCTCGGCGACCACCCGTTCGACCGCGCCCTGCTCCGCCATCCCGCCATCCCTCCGCCGCCGACGACTGATCCGCGGCCCCAGTATCACCGCCCGCCCCCACCCAGGAGGAGACCTCGGCAGGTCCGGGCCCATGACGCCGCTCGCCCCCCGGCAGGGCGCCGGGGGGCGAGCGGGGAAAGCGAAAGGGCGGCGAAACGGAGCGGGGCGGGTCAGATCACGCTGAGCCGCACATCCACGTTCCCGCGCGTCGCGTTGGAGTACGGGCACACCTGGTGCGCCTTCTCCACCAGGTCCTTCGCCGTGGCCTCGTCCACCTTGGGAATCGACACCGCGATCTCGACGGTCAGCCCGAAGCCGCCGCTCTCGATCTTCCCGATCCCCACCTTCGCGGTCACCCGCGATCCGGAGATGTCGGCCTTCGCCTGGCGCGCCACCACGCCCAGCGCCCCCTGGAAGCACGCGCTGTACCCCGCCGCGAAGAGCTGCTCCGGGTTCGTCCCCGCCCCGCTCCCGCCCATCTCCTTCGGCGGGTTCACCACCACGTCGAGCTTGCCGTCGTCACTCGCGACCCGGCCGTCCCGGCCGTTCTCCGCGGTGGCAACCGCCGTGTACAGGACATCTACGGACTGGATGGTCATGAACGGTTCCTCCTGAGGAACGGTCTCGCGTCGCGCCTGCAATGTTTCCTTGCCTAATGAACGATGTCCTTGATGTTTCAGATTGTCAAGGAAACAGGTACCCTCGCCCCCATGACCCGCCGCATGGACCCGCTCACCGCCGAGGTGCTCGACCTCATCGGCACGGTCGTGGCGCGCTACCACCAGGAGTACGACGCGGCCGCGGCCGTGCACCACCTGACCGGCGCGCAGGCCCGGGTCCTGGCGCTGCTGGCCACCGACCCCTTGCCGATGCGCAAGATCGCCGAGCGGCTGAAGTGCGAGCCGTCCAACGTCACGGGCATCGTGGACCGGCTGGAGGCGCAGGGCCTCGCCGAGCGCCGCAACGACCCGGCCGACCGCCGGGTCAAGCTCGCCGCGGCCACCGACCGGGGGCGCGCGACGGCCGAACAGCTCAGGGACTCCCTGGAGTTCGCCCGCGAACCGCTGGCGGCGCTGTCGGAGGGGGAACGCGGCGTGCTGCGGGACCTGCTCGCCCGCATGGTGCGGTAGGGCCGCACGGCTCGGCAGGCCCGGACGGTTCGGCGAGCACCGTACGGATCGGCGAGCACCGGACGGATCGGCGGGCACCGTACGGCCATCCGCACCGGTGCGACGCCGCTACCCCGCCCGCTTCGTCGTCACCCCGCCCCACATCGCCAGGCCCCGCACCCTGATCCGCGGCGCCCCCGCCACCCCGGGCCCGCTCGCCTTGCGCCCGAACAGCCCCAGGAGCCCCACCCCGTTGACGTACACCTCGGCGTCCGCCGGGACCACGATCTTCATCCCGCCCCAGAACGCGTACGCGCGGATGCGGGTTTCGGCCCCGGTGAACCGCGCCTCGCTGAGGTCGATCACGCCGCCGCCCCACACGCACAGCGCCGTCATCGAACGCGGCACCGCCCAGGCGCCCTTGCGCGCGAACCCGCCGAAGACGGCGACCGCCCACCGCGACCCCCACCCCGCCCGGGCCGCCGACGCCCCGCTATCCCCACCCGCGCCCGCGGGCAGGTCCCGGGTGAGAGCGTCCAACTCGGCGTAGCGCTTGGCGCCGTAGGCCGCGCTGATCCGCGTGTCGAGTTCGGCGAAGTCGATCCGCCCCTCGGCCGCCGCCTCGCGCAGCGCCTCGGCGACCTGCTCGCGGTCGCGGTCGGAGGGCCGCAGCTCCTCCCGGCGGACCCGCGCGGGGAGTTCCGTCATGCCCCGATGCTCTCACGCACCGGCCGCGGAAGGGCCGACGCGGCCGAGGATTCAGGCGGCGGTGACCGGGCGACGAGTCAGGCGGCGGCGACCGGGCGGGGCCCGCTCGATTCGCGCACGACCAGTTCGGGCTTGATGAGGCGGCGCACCGGTGGGCTCGTCTCGCCGGCGACCCGCTGGAGGACGAGCGAGACGGCGAGTTCGCCGATCAGCCGGGTGGGCAGGCGGACCGAGGAGAGCGAGGGGCGCATCCACGCCGAGTATGCGTGGTCTCCGTAGCCGACCATGCGCACGTCGTCCGGCACGCGGATGCCCCGCTCCGCCAGCGCCCGGGCGACCCCGAGGGCGAAGTAGTCGTCCCCGACGGTGACGGCGTCGAAGGCGGTGTCCGTGTCGAGGAACTCGCGGCAGGCGCGATACGCCTCCTCCGGTCGCCAGTCGGACTCGCCGGTCTCGAACCGCCGGCTCGGCACCGGAACCGTGCGCGAGGTCGTGCCGGCCACCTCGGCGAGCGCGCGGGCGAACCCGCGCTGCCGGTTGGCGATGGTGCTGATCGCCAGGTCCTCCTCGAAGCTGACGATCGACCGGGCGCCCCGGCTGAGCAGATGGCGGACGGCGGCGTACTCCCCGGCCTCGCTGTCGACCCCGACGAAGTCGCAGCTGAGCTGGTCGATCTCGCGTGACACGGCGACGACGGGGATGCCCTCGGCGCGGACCCGGGCCCACGGGTCGCGCTCGCCCTGGACGGGGATCACCACGGCTCCGGCCAGGCCGGCGTCGGTGATCTGCGTGGCGATGCCCGCCTCCTGGCTCGCGCTCTCCTCGGTGACGAAGAGATCGAGCGAGTAGCCGGCCGCGCGGGCGCCGGCCTCGATCGCCCCGATCAGCTCGGAGGCGAAGACGTGGGTCGAGGACGGGATCGTCAGGCCGATGGTCCGCGACCTCGACCGGGCCGAGGGGGCGTCTTCCGTGCCGGGGCGGGACGCGCCCGGCGTGATGTACCCGATCCGGACGGCCTCTTCGAGGACGAGGTCGCGGGTGCGGGTGCCCACGCCATCCTTTCCTCTCAGCGCCCGGGAGACCGTGTTGACCGACAGGCCGAGGTTCTCGGCGAGGTCGCTCAGGGTGCTGCGTCGCATGGTGGCCACCGTCCTCGACCCGCCTCCTTGTCGTCACGTCACTCTATCCACCGCCGCCTCGGCCGGTTCCCGCTCCCCGCCGCTCCCCGCCGCTCCCTCGGCCTGGTCCCGGGTCCCGCTCCCGGCCGGCGCTCACTCCTTGAGGGCGAGGTAGATCCGCGCCAGCGGAGCGGTGCGCCCGCCGGAGCGCCGGACGACCAGCCGCAGCCAGTGGCCGAAGTCGCGCAGCGGGAGGGTGATCAGGCCGCCGGCCGCAACCTCGACGGCGGGCGCCTCGTGGTCGACCCAGGCGAGACCGTCGGCGGACACCTGCGGGGTGAGGGTGACGGTGGCGTCCTCGCCCGGTTCGAGGAACTGCACGAACCAGCGGGCCTCGCCCGCCCACGCGACTTCGAACGGCTCGGTGGCGAACTCGTCCTCGACGCGGATGCCGCGTTCCAGGACGGCGGTCTGGGATTCACGCATGGTGGTCACCAATCTGCCGAGATCACGACGGAGTCGAGGTAGAGGAAGTTGCGCTGCCCGCTGAGCGTGCGCACGGAGAAGTAGAAGTTGAGCAGGTTCTCCAGCGAGCCGTAGCGCTCCTCGTAGGGCGGGACGGGGACGTGCGACCAGTCCATGGTCCGGTCGTTGAGCTGGAGTTCGACGTTGCGGCGCGCCTCCGTGTCGATCACCCAGCGCAGGTAGTGCCAGTTGACCTTGGTCGGCACCTCGTTCATGCACAGTTCCTGCGGGTCGCCGTAGGGCCGCCAGTCCTCCGGGTTCGGCGCCGTGAAGTCGGCGGTGTACGGGTGGTCGACCTTGCCCTCGAAGTGCTCCCGCGGGGTCGGCTCGGGGACGACGGGGTACATCCACTGCCGCCGCATCCGGCCCTCGGCGTCGGCGTTCTGGTAGCGCGCCACCGTGTGGTAGCGCAGCCCGCCGTCGCCGCACAGGTCCGTCGCGACGGTGAAGGCGCCGAACTGGGCCTCCGACGGGTGCTGGTTGCCGTCCCACGCCATGTCGCCGAACCCGTCGACGGCATCGGGCCCGACGGTGGCCTCGGCCTTGTAGGCGAGGTACGCCTCGATCTGGAGCAGGCCGCGACCGCTCATCGTCAGCCGGCGGATCGCCGTCGCCGTGTGGCCGGGGTGGGGGCGGGTGGCGAGCTTGAGCGCGTAGGTGCCCGACATCGCGCCGTGGGTGCCGACGTCGAAGAAGTCGCACGAGGACAGCTGCGGCGGGCGGAAGTCGCGGAAGTGGCGGTCGAGCGAGTCGTAGTCGCCCCGCCCGTTGTAGTTGCCGCCGAGCTCCACCCAGCCGTGCAGGCCGGAGTTGAAGTCGTCGTGGGCGAGTATCCGGCGCAGGGGGTTGAACCGGGACAGCGCCGGGTCGGTGCTGCGCAGGGCGTCACGCAACTGGGACCCGAGGTCGCCGTCCGGGGTGGACGTTGAGGTCGTCATGGTCGTTAACGTTATTGCTAACGTGAAAAAAATACAAGAACCTTGATTCTTGGCGGATGCGGTCGTTAGGGTGCCGATGTCCACTGACGGAAGGTTCAGCAATGGCGCGAACTCGACGGCTCACGCGTACCACCCTCGCTTCCGCGGTCGGCAGCGCCCTTGAGTGGTACGACTTCTCCCTCTACGGCACGGCGGCGGCGCTCGTGCTGCCCAAGGTGTTCTTCCCCGGCGACGGTGCGACGGCCGGGACCCTCGCGTCGCTGGCGACGTTCGCGGTGGGCTTCTTCGCCCGACCGGTCGGCGGCATCGTCATCGGCCTGCTCGGCGACCGGTTCGGGCGCCGGCAGATGCTGTTCGTGACGCTGCTGCTCATGGCGGCGTCCTCGGTCCTCATCGGCTGCCTGCCGTCCTACGGGCAGGTCGGGGTCGCCGCGCCGGCGCTCCTCGTCGTCCTGCGGGTGTTCCAGGGACTCGGCGCCGGCGGGGAGTACGCCGGGGCCATGCTCCTGTCGGCGGAGCACGCCGAGAAGGGCTCCCGCGGCTTCCACGCCTCGATACCCAGCGTCGGCAACGCCTTCGGTTCGGTGATCGCGACCGGGATCTTCTTCCTCTTCCAGCAGACCCTCTCCGAGCACGCGTTCCTCGCGTGGGGCTGGCGCGTGCCGTTCCTGCTCAGCGTGGTCCTCGCCGCGGCCGGCTACCTCATCCGGCGCAAGGTGGAGGACAGCCCGGAGTTCACGGCGGCCGTGCGGACGAAGGGCGTCGTCCGCGGCCGGTTCCCGGAGATGCTCCGGCTCAGCGGGCGCCGGGTGCCGTTCGCGATGCTCATGAGCATCGCGCCCAACGTGCTCACCTACCTGCCGTCGGTCTACGCCCTGACCTACCTGTCGAAGACCGTCGGCGTCTCCGGCTGGATCGGTCTCGTCGGGATCATCATCGCCAACATGATCAAGTTCGTCACCATCCCGACGGCGGGCCGGCTCGCCGACCGGATCGGCGGTCGCCGCGTGATGATCATCGGATCGGTGGCCGGCGCGATCCTGCTCTACCCGTTCTTCGCGATGCTCGACACCGGGACGCCGGTCGTGGTCTGGGCCGCGCTCGTGATGATCTTCACCCTGTGCTGCGACATGACGCTCGCCTCCCAGGCGGCCATGCTGTCAGGGCTCTTCGATGTCCGCGTCCGCTACACCGCGGTGACGTTCAGCCGGGAGATCACCGGTGCCGTCGTCGGCGGCACGATCCCCTTCGTCGCCGCCGCCCTCACCTCCGCGGGGGACGGCCGGCCGTGGCTGGTCTGCGTCTGCTGCGGGGTGCTGTGCGCGCTCGGCGTCATCGGCACCGCCTTCCTGCCGGAGGACCGGCGCTCGGCCGACACCGCGCCCGCCGCACTGGTCGCCTGAGCCCGCGCTCCGGAGCCGGGCGGCCGTCGCCTCCGGTCCGGGGTCGGCCGGGTGCGGTGAACGGCCGCTCCTCACCCGGCCGTTACCCGCACCACCACAGCACCTGCTTGCACGGGGTCTGGGTCGGGGAAGGGGAGGACGAGGGCGGCGGCGGGGTGGTCGGCGCGGTGGACGGGCTCCGGGACGGCGGCTTGGGGCTGATCGAGCCGGTCACCGGGGACGCCGGCGTGCTCGGGGTGCCGCCGCCGGGAGTGGCGGTGGGCGACGCGGAACCGGACGCGGTGGGCGAGGTGGTGGGGGTCCCGGACGAGGAGGTCTGCGGGCCGCCGCTCGGCGCGGCGTGGTCGGGGCCGGCGCCGGACCCGTCCGGCGAGGTGTCGCCGGAGGTGGGCGCGGGCGGGTTGTGGTCGAGCGGGGTCGGCGGGGTCCCGTCGCCGCTGGACCCGCCGGACAGCGCCGCCACCGAGAGCATCGCCGCGGCGCCGACCGCGGCGATCACGCCGATCCCGTAGACCGTGGCCCGCTGCCGGCCGCGCCTGGCCTGGTGGGCCGCCTGCCCGCGGGCCGCGAGCCGTCGCGCGGCCCGCCCGCCGCCGTGGGCCGCGTCGTCGGCGGGACCATCCCCGTCCGCGCCGACCGCCGGGAGTTGGGCGGTCTCGCCCACCGCGGGCAGCGCGAGCCGGTCGGCAGGGGTACCGCATCCCGGGCACGAGTAGGCGCCGTTGAGATGGCGTCGGCACGCGTAGCAGTAGTCCATGGCGGAAGGGACACTAGGGGACGGGTGTGGCGAGAGGGAACCCTCGCTTTCCGCTTGCCGTGCGTTTGCCCGGAAACTCCGCGGCGGGCGACCGCCGATGGCGGGAACGGGACGTCCCCAAGGGCGGCGAAGGACACCTTCGCCAGGGCCGGGCCGGCCGACCGTAAAGAGGTGGCCAAGGTCGGGTGAGCCGCCCCACATCGGGTCCGGTTTGCCGCGGATTGCGTGCACCCGCGGGCTTGACGCGTACCGGGCGGGGTCCGTACTAATAAGGGTGACCTAAGCTAGGGCAGCCTCCCCTTAGCTCCCTTACCGCCAAGCTCCGGCCGCCCCGCGCCGGCACCGACAAGGACCCCTATGCTCCCCACGTTCGTGATCGGACTCCGCGAAGGTCTCGAAGCGGCCCTCATCGTGGGCATCATCGCCTCCTTCCTCGGCCAGCAGGGCAGGCGCGACGCGCTGAAGAAGGTGTGGATCGGCGTCGGCATCGCGGTGGCGATCTGCGTGGCGGTCGCCGTGGCGCTCCAGATCTTCTCCAGCGACCTGCCGACCCGCCAGCAGGAGCGGTTGGAGACGGTGGTCGGCGCGATCGCCGTCGTCATGGTCAGCTACATGGTGCTGTGGATGCGCCGGCACTCCCGCGACCTGCGCAAGGACCTGGAGGGCGCGGCCGGCCGCGCGCTGTCCGAGGGTTCGGCGTCGGCGCTGGTGATGATGGCCTTCCTCGCGGTGCTGCGCGAGGGGTTCGAGACGTCGGTGTTCCTGCTCGCGACCTTCAACGAGAGCAACAACCCCTGGTACGGCGGCGCCGGCGCCACGCTCGGCATCCTGGTCGCCGTGGTGGTCGGCTACGGCATCTACCGCGGCGGGGTGCGGATCAACCTCTCCCGCTTCTTCCGGATCACCGGCATCGTGCTGATCCTGGTCGCCGCCGGCCTGGTCTCCACCGCGATCATGACCGCGTACGAAGGCGGTTGGATCGACCGGAACAACCAGGCGTTCGACCTGTCCTGGCTGGTCCGCCCGGGCACCCCGACCTCCTCCGTGGTCACCGGCGTCCTCGGCATCCAGCCGTTCCCGAGCTGGGCCATGGTGATCGGCTGGCTGGTCTACACGGTCCCGATGCTCGCGGTCGTGCTGTGGCCGGCCCGCCGCAAGAAGGCCGCCGCCAAGCAGCCCTCGGCCGAGCCCGTGCAAGCCGGCTGAACCCGCGCGCGCCGGCCGGTTCGTACCGGCCGGCCGCCCCTCCCCCGCGTGCCGGCCGGCCCCCGGAACCGGCCTACGGCCCTCGCGCCGCCCCGTGCACACCGCACCACCACCGTCTTCCGCCGTGCCCCGCGCGGCCTCACCAAGGAGCCCTCGTGAACCCCGCTGCCACCCACCGCCGAGTCCTGGCCTGCGCCGCGACCGTGATAGCCGCGGGCATGCTGCTCACCGCCTGCGGCGGCGACAAGGGAGACAAGGGCTCCTCCGGCACGGACGCGAAAGCGGCCGGCGCGAAGACCTCCAAGGTCACCATCACCATCACCGACAAGGGCTGCGCGCCCAGCCCCGCCAAGGCACCGGCCGGCACCGTGAAGTTCACCGTCGCCAACAAGAACTCGGCGAAGGTCACCGAGGCGGAGTTGCAGGACCACGGCAAGATGCTCGGGGAGAAGGAGAACCTGACCCCGGGCCTGTCCGGCGACTTCACCCTCAACCTCGACAAGGGCACGTACTCCGTCTACTGCCCCGGCGCGAGCACCAACCGCTCCGCGTTCACCGTCACCGGCGCCGTCAAGAAGACCTGGAAGGACGACCCGCAACTGGTCGCCGCCACCCAGCAGTACGGCACCTGGATCGACGGCGAGGTCAAGCAGCTCGTCACCACCACCGCCGCGTTCACCGCCGCGGTCAAGGCCGGCAAGCTCGACGAGGCGAAGACCCTCTACGGCAAGGCCCGCGTGCACTACGAGCGGATCGAGCCCACCGCGGAGATCTGGGGCGACCTGGACGGCCGGATCGACGGCCGCGCCGACGACGCCGCCACCCCGGCGGACTTCACCGGCTTCCACCGCATCGAGCAGGCGATCTGGCAGCAGAAGTCGCTGGCCGGCATGGGCAAGCTCGCCGACCAGCTCAACGCCGACGTCAAGAGCCTCAACGACCAGGTGCCGACGGTCGAGTACCAGCCCGCGGTGATCGCCAACGGCGCCACCGACCTGGTCAACGAGATCCAGTCCTCGAAGATCACCGGCGAGGAGGAGCGGTACTCGCACATCGACCTGCTCGACTTCGACGGCAACCTGGCCGGCGCCAACGAGGCGGTCGACGTGCTGATGCCGACGCTGAAGAAGAAGGACCCGGCGCTGGCCGCCGAGGTCACCCAGCGCTACCAGGCCACCGCGGCCGCCCTGAAGAAGTACGCCGCCACGCCCGGCTACGAGGACAGCGGCTACGTGGACTACCGGAAGGTCACCGCCGCCCAGCGGCGTACCCTGTCCCAGACCGTGGACGCCTACGCGGAGTCCGTCTCCAAGATCGCCGGAAAGATTGCCTGACCAGTGACCGACAGCACCCCGGACATCACTCCCGAACCCGAAGAGCGGCGGCCCGAGGCGGCGGCCGCCGTGAGCAGGCGCCGGCTGCTGGGCGCGGTCGGCGCCGGGGCGGCGGTGGCCGGGGCCGCCGTCGGCGTGGGCGGCACCGTGCTGGCCCGGGGCGGCTCGTCCGGCTCGGGCGGCAACGGCTCCGGCGGCGCGGCCAAGAGCCAGATCGTCGCCTTCCGGGCCGGCCACCAGGCGGGGATCGCCACCCCGTCGCAGGACCGGCTGTGCTTCGCCACCTTCGACGTGACGCCGGGCGTGACCCGCGCCGACCTGGCGGAGCTGCTGAAGACGTGGACGGCCGCCGCGGAGGCCATGACGCTCGGCAAGCCGGTGCCCGGCGACGTCGGCGACCTCAACGCCCCGCCGGACGACACCGGCGAGGCGGTCGGCCTCGCGCCCGGCAACCTCACCATCACCATCGGGTACGGCCCCTCGCTCTTCGACGGCCGCTTCGGGCTGGCCGCGCGCCGCCCCTCCGCGCTCAAGACGCTGCCGCACCTGCCGAAGGACAACCTCGACCCGGAGAACTCCGGCGGCGACCTGTGCGTGCAGGCGTGCGCGGACGACCCGCAGGTGGCCTTCCACGCGATACGCAACCTGCGCCGGCTGGCCTTCGGCACGCTGGCGCCGCGCTGGATGGAACTCGGCTTCGGCCGCACCTCCTCCACCACGCCGCAGCAGGCCACCCCGCGCAACCTGCTGGGCTTCAAGGACGGCACCCGCAACATCGACGCGACCGACGCGGCGCTGATGGGTCAGCACGTGTGGATCGGCGACGAGGAGCCGCAGCGCTGGGCCCGCGGCGGGTCGTACCTGGTCAGCCGGAAGATCCAGATGCGGATGGAGCAGTGGGACCGGGACCGGCTCGGCGACCAGCAGGACGTGTTCGGTCGGTTCAAGTCCAGCGGGGCGCCGCTGACCGGGAAGGCCGAGTACGACACCCCCGACTTCCACGCCAAGTCCGGCGGGCAGTACGTCATCCCGGCCGACGCGCACATCCGGCTGGCGGCCCACGAGAACAACAACGGGCTGCGCATCCTGCGGCGCGGCTACTCGTACACCGACGGGATCGACCCGGAGACGGGCGACCTGCTGGGCGGGCTGTTCTTCGTGGCGTTCATGAAGAGCCCGGACCAGTTCAGCACCCTCCAGCGCATCCTCGGCCAGCACGACGCGCTCAACGAGTACATCCAGCACATCGGCAGCGGCGTCTTCGTCACCCCGCCCGGCCTCGCGGCCGGCCAGGACTGGTCCACCCAGCTGTTCGGCTGACCGGCCGGGGCCTGGTCGGCCCGACGCCGGTCGAAGGCGGCCTGCCGCCGACGGCTGATCAGCGGCTGGGCAGCGGGCGGTGGGCCAGCACCCGGCCGCGCAGGGCGACTTCGAGTTCGAAGCGGGCGTCGGCGTCGGCGAGCGCGGGGCCGAAGAGATGCTGGACCTGGTGCAGCCGGCGGCGGGCGGTCTGCGGGTGGATGCCCAGCCGCGCGGCGACGTCGGGCGCGCTGCCCCGGTTGGTCTGGAGCCAGGCGAGCAGCGTCTCGGCGAGCCGTTCGCCGCGTTTGGGGGTGAGCGCCGCCAGCGGGCGCAGCCGCCGTTCGGCGATCAGCCGGACCAGCGCAGGGTCGCCCAGCAGCATCAACTCGGGCAGGCAGCGGTCGCAGTCGACCAGCCCGCCGCGCTGCCCTTCGGGCAGGCACGCCAGGATCGCCCGGGCCCAGCGCAGCGAGTCCGCGGCCAGCGCGACCGGCACGGTCGGCCCGATCACCGCGGTCCGTTCGTGCAGCACCCGCTGGACCTGCCCGTCGCGCAGGTAGAGCGCGGGCTCGGGCACCAGGAGGAACGGCTGCGCGCCGTCGGTGTCGGCGAGCACCAGATCGGGCAGCCGGGCACGGGCGGCGGGTGGGCCGGGCGCGGGCGGCGGCCCGAGCGCCACGCAGGCCACCGCAGCCGGCAGCGGCCAGTCCGCGGTGCCGGCCGCCTCCCGTACGGCGTCGGGCGCCGCGGGGCCGACCAGCAGGTCCAGCAGCCGGTGGCGGCGCCGGACGAGGGTGCCCGCCTCGTCGGCCCTCGCCTCGGTGTAGCCGCGCACCGCGGCGGAGGCGAGTTCGTCGAGGCAGGCGAAGATCGCCTCGGCGAGGACGACCATCAGGTCCGCGCCGAGCCCGGAGCGGCGCGCCACCCGGGCGTAGCGGCGCCAGGCGACCCGGCCGCCGAGCCGGTAGGCGGCCTGGAGCGCGTCGAGGCTGCGGCCCTCGGCCAACTCGCCCCGGCCCAGGGCGCGGTGCACCCGCAGCCGGTCCTCGCTGAAAGCGCCCTCGGCCCGGCCGGCGGCCAGCAGGTCGGCGAATTCCGCGAGGGCGCTCTCCACGCCCTGCTGGATTCCGGCACCGAAATTCCCGGCGAGCGGCCGGGCGAATTCGGGCACCTGGCGCCGTATCTCGCTGATGATCTCGGCGGCGAGCGAGGAACGCTCCTTTCGCACCTCCACGGCGAATCGCGGCGGAAAGCGCGTCCACGGTCCGTCCACCGGTGACCTCCGTCGGGCCGGGCTGCGATGCGGTGCGTCCCGGCCCGACACGGCCGGTCCGGCCGGTGCTGGTGGCCCACAGGGGAGTATGCGGCGATGTTACCGGCGAGTCAACAGGTGGGGCAGGGGCGGCTGTTCTTCTGCCGCCGATGACAGTTCCGCATTGCGGGCGCACGGTTTCCTGGCATCTCCGCACGCGCTTTTCCGGGCGTCCGGCCGAGGCCGTTGACCGGCCCGACGGCGCTTCCTAGCATCACCGATCGCCGCACTGCCGGAATTCGCATTCCCGAACAAGGGACGGTAACGCCACATGAAACGCACCCTTCTGCGCGGCTGCGCGACGGCCGCCGCCGCGCTCGGCCTGACCCTGGCCGGCACCCAGGGCACCTTCGCCGCTGCCTCCACCACCTCCGCCTCCACCGCCTCCGCCACCTCTGCCGCCGCCTCCTCCGCTTCCCCTTCCGCCGGCACGGACGCCGCCGCACCGGCCGCGTCGGGCCGGCTCCCGGTGAACTACCACTTCAGCACCGGCTTCGTCGGCGGGTTCTTCAGCCCGACGAAGGCCCCGGCCGGCGCGAACAACTGGTCGTGCACGCCGAGCGCCGCGCACCCGTACCCCGTGGTGCTGGTGCACGGCACCCTCGAGAACATGAACGACAACTGGGGCGGCGCCGCGCCGCTGCTGGCGAACAACGGCTACTGCGTCTTCGCCTTCGACTACGGCGGCTCCTCGGCGTCCGCCGCGATCCAGGGCACCGGTCCGGCCGAGGACGGCGCGGCGCAGCTCTCCGCGTTCGTCGACCAGGTGCTGGCGGCGACCGGCGCGGCCAAGGTCGATCTGGTCGGGCACTCCCAGGGCGGCATGATGCCGCGCTACTACCTGAAGAACCTGGGCGGCGCCGCCAAGACCGACAAGCTGATCGCGCTGTCCCCCAGCAACAACGGCACCACCCTGGACGGCCTCACCGAGTTCGGCCGCCAGCTCGGCCTGCTGGAGCCGGCCAACCAGTTCGTGGTCGGCCCGGCCTGCGCGGCCTGCGTCGAGCAGGAGGTCGGCTCGGACTTCCTCACCTCGCTCAACAGCGGCGGCGAGACCGTGCCCGGCGTGACGTACACCGTGATCACCACCACCGGTGACGAGGTGGTCACGCCGTACACCAACGCGCTGCTGCCCGCCGCGCCCAACGTCACGAACATCACCGTGCAGGACCAGTGCGGGCTGGACGCCAGCGATCACCTGGAGATCGCGTACGACCCGATCGCGCTGACCGACGTGCTCAACGCGCTCGACCCGGCGCACCCGCGGCCGGTGCCGTGCGAGGTGGTCCTGCCGGTCACCGGGCCGCTGACGTAGCGGACCCGGGTGGGCGGGACTCCGGCGGGGTGGCGGGCCGTAGCCAGGGATCGCGGGTCCCTGGTTGAGCCGGGCCTTCATCCGGTGCGCGGACGCGCGCAGGCTGGTGAGCGAAGGCGGAGACCGCAGGCCGTACGGACGGTACGGCCGCCGCCCACCCGCGAGGAGCAGACCGCCATGACCCAGCAGACCGAGACCCGCGACCGCGTCGCCCTGATCACCGGCGCCAACCGCGGGCTGGGCCGCAGCACCGCGCTGCGGCTCGCCGCGGAAGGCGTCGACTCGATCATCACCTACCGCTCGCACGCCGACGAGGCGCAGGCCGTCGTCGACGAGATCACCGCGCTCGGCCGCACCGCGCGGGCCCTGCCGCTGGACACCGGCCGGCTGGAGGACTTCCCCGGTTTCGTGGCGGAGGTGCGGCGGACGCTGAAGGAGGGGTGGCGGCGCGAGGACTTCGACTACCTCGTCAACAACGCCGGGCAGGCCGCCGCCGCGCCCTTCGCGCAGGCCACCGTCGAGGACTTCGACGCGCTGTTCGCGGTGCACGTGCGCGGCGTGTACTTCCTCACCCAGGCGCTCGCGCCGCTGATCGCCGACGGCGGCCGGATCATCAACACCTCCTCCGGGTTGACCCGCTTCAGCCGCCCGGGCATGTCGGCGTACGCCACGATGAAGGGCGCGGTGGAGGTCTTCACCCGCTACCTGGCGCTGGAGCTGGGCGAACGCGGCATCACCGCGAACACCGTGGCCCCCGGGCCGATCGCCACCGACTTCGGCGGCGGCTACCTGCGGGACAACGCGCAGGTGCGCGAGCAGCTCGGCGCGGAGACCGCCCTCGGCCGGGTCGGCGAGCCCGACGACATCGGCGGCGTGGTCGCGTCGCTGCTGTCGGAGCACACCGGCTGGATCAACGGCCAGCGCGTCGAGGCGTCCGGCGGCACCCTGCTCTAGCGGAGGACCGTGCCGGCGGGGAACGGCGGCCGGGCGGGCGAGGGAGACTGGGATCATGGACCGAGAACAACTGGCGGACTTCCTGCGCACCCGGCGGGAGGCGCTGCAACCCGAGGACGTGGGGCTGCCGCGCGGGCAGCGGCGCAGGACTAGGGGGCTGCGGCGCGAGGAGGTCGCCGCGCTGTGCGGGATGTCCGCGGACTACTACGGCCGGATCGAGCAGGCCCGCGGCCCGCAGCCGTCCGAGCAGATGCTCGCCGCGATCGCCCGCGGCCTGCACCTGTCGCTCGACGAGCGCGACCACCTCTTCCGGATGGCCGGCCACGGCACCCCGCGCCGCAGCCTGCGCGCGGACCACGTCAGCCCGGGCATGATGCGGATCGTGGACCGGCTGGCCGACACCCCGGCGCAGGTGATGTCGGTGCTCGGGGAGACGCTGCTCCAGACGCAGCCGTCGATGGCGCTGGTCGGCGACCAGACCGGGTACTCCGGCCTGGACCGCTTCATGGTCTACCGCTGGTTCACCGACCCGGTGGCCCGGCTGACCTACCCCGAGCCGGACCACCCGCGGCACAGCCGCTTCTTCACCGCCGGGCTGCGCGAGGGGTACACCGCGCTCGGCCCGGACTCGCCGGCCGGCGAACTCGTGGACGCGCTGCTGGCGTCGAGCGAGGAGTTCGCCGGGATCTGGGGCGACCACGAGGTGGGGCTGCGCAGGGTCGAGATCAAGCGCATGCTCCACCCGGACGTGGGCCTGCTCGAACTGCACTGCCAGAACCTGCTCGACGAGGAGCAGTCGCAGCGGCTGCTGGTGTACACGGCCACGCCGGGCTCCGAGTCGTACGACAAGCTCCAGTTGCTGTCGTCCCTCGGCGCGCGGCGGCCCGGCACCTGAACGCCCCCGCTGCCCCGGTCCGCACCCGGTCCGCGCAGGGAACGTGTTCCAGGCGTCGAGGCGTTGAGGCGTCGATACGTCAACCGGTGCCGCTGCCGCAGACCTTCGGCAGCCAGACCATGGTCCGCCGCTTCCGCACCCCATCCAGGATCGTCAACTGGTGCTCCAGCGAGGCGGGTTCGGCCAGGTAGCGCAGCGCGGCGAGTTCGAAGGCGTCCCGCATCACCGCGGGCATCGCGTCGGAGGCGTCGTAGCAGCGTACGGTGCCGGGCGAGTCGAGGGTCCTGGCCGCAGCGAGGCTGACCGGGTCGGCGCCGTAGGCGGAGGTCCGCACCGCGCGGTCGGCGGAGAACGCGGACTGCGACAGGCTCCACTTCTGCTGGACCTCGGGCCGCGCCAGGTAGCTGATCAACTTCCGTGCCTGCGGGGTGTCGTGCAGCATCGCGGCGAGGTCGCCGGAGACCTCCCAGGCGTCCTGGGCGCTGTCCGACCCGGGGATGAGGTCCGCGGAGTGCACGAAGTCCGCGTCGGAGCGCTTGGGGTCCGCGCTGTTCGCCCAGCCCGCGTCGGCCCGTATGAACGACGACTGGTGCTCCAGGGTGCACGCGGCGCCCCCGCCGGCCGCGGTGCGGGAGACCACGTCGTAGGGGCGCGTCACCGCGGGCCGGACGTACGCGGCCTGGCCGGCGCCGACCATGTCGCCCCAGGTCCGCCAGGCCCGTGCGACGCGCGCGTCCGTCCACCGCAGGCGCCCGCCGGCCCACTGCTGGTAGACGGCGGGACCGGCCTGCTGGAGCAGGATGTCCTCGATCCAGTCGGTGGCGGGCCAGCCGGAGGTGGCGCCGGAGACCATGCCCAGGCACCAGGAGCCGGGGGCGGCCGCGGCCGCGGTGCGCTGTGCGGCCGTCATGCCCTTCGGGTACCACACCGCGCTCTTCAGGTCGGTCTTGATCGGCAGCCAGTAGTAGTGCGCGCCCTCGCCCGGGGGGCCGTCGACCTTGCGCGCCCAGGGCGCGTTGAAGTCCTTGCCGTCGATCAGGCCGTCCAGCGAGGCGAGTTGGCCCTTGGACGCGTAGTCGGCGAGTTCGCCGGGGCCGGGCAGCACCGCGATGTCGGGCGGCGCGCCGGCCTCGGCGTCGGCGTCGAGCACCTGGCTCTCGGCCGAACTGCCCTGGTAGAGCACGTGGATGTGCTCCTCGGCCTCGAACGGCTGGATCACCTGCTGCCGGAAGAGCGTCTCGTCACCCCCGCTCCAGTTCGCCAGCAGCGTCACCGAGCCGTTCCCGCCGACCGCCCGCACCACCACGACACCCACCACGGCGACCACCACCAGGCACAGGCCGATGACGCCGTATCCCCGCGCGTCCGGCCGCCTCATCGGGACGCCTTGACGCGGTACTCGTTGATCCGCGGCACCAGTGCCCACACGACCAGAACCATCAGTGCCACTCCCCCGGCCACTATCCAGCCGGCCGCCGCGGCGCGGAAGCCGGTGTCCGCCATCCGCCGGGCGACTTCCGCCCCCGCGGTGCTGATCTGCCCGCCCGCGTGCGGCCGCTCCAGCAGCCTGCGGGCATGGAACAGGCCGGTGTGGGTCTGCCAGGTGAAGGCCGCGAGGACCACCGCACCGCACACCAGCAGGCCGCCGGCCGCGCCGAGTTGACGGTTCCAGCGGCGCCGGAACCGGGCCCGGTGAAAGCGGTGCGCCTCCACCAGCGCGGCGGTCAGCGCGACGACCAGCACCGCCGACAGGCACCAGCCCAGCACCAGCGGCCACCCGAACGACGCCTGCCGGCGCGCCACCGCGAGTTGCGCCTGCTGGAGCGCGTTGAGCCGGCTCATCAGCGACGCACCGGTCACCGCGTCACCGGGCGCGCCCAGCACGTTGGCCGCGTCGTGCATGTAGCCGTCGTGCAGCGGCGAGTCCCTCGGGACCTGTCCGGCGAGCCCGATCCAGTACGAGTACGCCGAGATCAGGCCGGTGACCGTCTTGAGGGTCAGCCGGCCGCTCGGCCCGGTGACGTCCTCGGCCGCGGCCGAGGTGAGGATCTGGTTGGCGACCGCGACCTGGGTGGAGAAGCTGCTGGTGCCTGCCGCGTCGGAGGCCGCGTCCTGTTCCGCGTCGGACTTGGCCTGGAGCAGCGCGTCCTTCGCGGTGTCCACGTCGAGCACGCCGGACGCGGTGGACGACGCCAGCGGCACCGCGTCGCTGTGCACCCCGGCGTAGGAGCCGAGCAGGGCCAGCGTGGTGACCGTGATCAGGGCCGTCAACAGCCAGAGCCGGTGCCACAGTTCGCGCGAGGTGGTGCTCATGGCGCCTCGACTCTCGGCGTGAGGCGGTGCCGGCAGTGCGGGCAGAACTTGGCGTTCGACGGGATCGGGGCCCGGCACTTCGGGCAGCCGACCAGCCCGGCCACGGGCCGCACCTGGAGGTCCCCGCCGGGCAGGCCGTCGGAGGTGGGGCCGTGCGTGGTGTGGGTGCTCGCGGTGATCAGGTGCTCGAACGCGTCCCGGGTCACGCCCTCGCGCAGCACCACGTTCCCGTTGGCCGGGTCGCGGATCTCCACGATCCGCTGGAGTTCGGCCAGTTGGCGATGGGCGTTCAGCTCGTGGGCGAGCATGACCGCGATCCCGAGCAGCCGGACCGCGGCTTCGCGCTGCCCGACGCGGAACGCCTCGGCGGCCCGCCCGGCGGTGTCGCCCAGCCGCCGGTGCTTCTCGAAGTGCTCGTCCTCCTCGTTGCCGGTCAGCGCCGGCACCGGGTCGTCGGTCCACCGCACCCGGCACGGCTTGGCCGGTGGCAGCCGCAACTCGCCCGGCCCTGGCGGGTGTCCGCCCGCCGGCCGGAACCGGCTGCCGGGCGCCACCACCTCCACGACCGCCGCCTGAAGGTCCTCGTCCAGCGCCCGCCCCTCCGGATCGACCGTCAGGCACAGCTGGTACCTGCGCACCTCGTTGCCCCAGGCGCGGGTGGTGAAGGCGACCGCGGCACCGGTCGCGGTCTCGGTCGCCGTCTGCGGCAGGATCAGCTCGTTGGGGAACATCTGGCGCAGGTAGCGCAGCCGGCTGCCGGGTGAGGGAGTCACCCGGATCTCCAGCTCCGGTAGCGGCTTGGCCAGCAGCCGCTCGACCAACGCCGCGTAGGCGGACGGCAGTTCGGACTCGTCGTGCACCGCGTCCGCGCTGCCGTGCAACCGCGTGGTGACGTCCACCAGCACCTGCGCGTCCCAGTCCTTGCCGATGCCCCAGGCGTCGCACAGGAAGCGGCCCTGCCAGGTGTCGAGCACCGCGGCGAGCGGGTTGCGGTCGTCGTGCTCGTTCCGGCCGTCGGTGAGCATCAGCACGTGCGGGATCGGCGCGGACTGCTCGGCGAGCAACGTGCCTGCCAGGTCGAGCCAGTTGCCGACGCAGGTGCCGCCGCCGGCCTGCATGGCGTACACCGCGAGCGCCGCTTCGGCCCGGGTCGCCGCGGAGGCCGGGCGCATCGGTCCGGAGGGCGGGTAGACGGTCACCGCGTGGTGGGTGCCCTTGACGATCGCGAACGGGGTGCCGTCCGGCAGCGCCTTCAGCGCGGTGACGGCGGCCTGCCGGGCCGCGTGGATCTTCTTCTCCGGCACGTTCATCGAGACCGAGCAGTCCACGACGAGGACTTCGGCGAGCGGCGGCCCGTCGGCGCCCGCGGCGGCGCCCGTGGCCGCGGCCTCGTCGATGCCGTCGACGTGCACGGTCAGGATGGCGTGCAGATCCTGCGCGCCGGCTCCGGCCGGGAGGTACATGCGCTGGCTGATCCCGAGCCCGACGGCGGGGCCGGCCGCGTCCTGGCGGTGCGCGGCGCCCTGGTCCTGGCGTTGGTCCTGGTCCTGGTCCTGGTCCTGGCCCTGGTACGGCGGCGGGCCCGAACCCGCTTCCGCGCCAGGCCCGTTGGGCGGGACCGGCGGCCCGGAGCCGGGCCCGTCACCGTACGCGCCCGCGTCCCCGCTCGTGCTCCCGTGAGTGTCCACTGCTGCCTGCTGCTCCTCACCGCTCGCTCGGTCGGTCGCCTCGGTAGGTCGGTCGCTCGGTAGGTGGGTAGATAGGTCGGTCGGAGGGCCCGTGGCCGGCACGGGTCCGCCGCCGGTGCCGTCAGAACCTGCTCTCCGGACGGACCGCGTAGGCCCGGTCGAGAAGGTCGCCGCGCTCGGCCGCGTCGTGCCCCTGGTCGGCCAGGTCGTGCAGCGACTCGTGCAGCAGCGTGGCCAGCCGGCGTCCGTCGGCCGCGCCCTCGAAGAGTTCGCCGGGCGGCAGCGCGGGGAACGGCCGGTCGAGCCAGGCGCCGTCGGGACCGGTCGGCGGCCGGTGGGCGCCGAGCACCGGCAGGCGGGCGAGCCGACCGCGTAGTCGCGTCAACACCCCTTCTGCTTGCTCGGGTTGGCCGACGGGAGTGGCGCCTCGGCTGTGCGCTGCCTCCTCGGGTCCGCCCGGCGACGTCGCCGCCGCCAGCCGTCGCGCGTACTCCTGCTCCCGCACCTCCGCGACCAGCCGCTTCTTGGCCGCGCCGGAGGGCTGTTCGGCGATCCGGTCGGCGGCGTCGCGCAGGTCGGCCGCGGTGGGGTCGGCGCCCGGCAGCCGCCCGGTGAGCACCCGGATCATCGCGATCCGCGCGGTGTCGTAATGCCGTGAGGTGGAGGGGACCTCGCCCAGCACCCGGACCGCCGCCGTACGGTGCCCGGCGCGCAGGTGGCCGCGGGCCAGGCCGAACGCGGCGCTGCCCTGGGTGCGGTCGCGTTCCCAGACCGCCTCGTAGTAGCGGCTGACGTCCTGCTCGGGGTCGCGCAGGCGCTCGGCGCAGTAGCCGAGCGCGAGCTTGGGCGCCCACTCGCCGGGCACGATGTCGTAGACGGCCTCGAAGTAGCCCTGTGCCGTGTGCACTTGGTCGTTCATCAGGTCGCGCAGGCCGCGGTGCCAGGCGAGCCGCCAGTCGTAGGCCGCGGCGTCCGGGCCCATCAGCCGCTCCGCCTCGGCCAGCCACGCCGCGGCCTGTTCGGCCGCCTCCTCGCCGCCGCGCCACAGATAGCCGCGGCACAGCCACAGCGCCACCTCGACCGTACGCAGCGGCGGATCGTGCAGCACCCGCTCCGCGACACGCTCGGGCACCGCCGCGCCCAACCGGCCGAGGAAGACCACGGCGCCGTCGTCCGGGTCGGGGATCGGCACCGGCAGCGCGCGGGCCACCTCCTTCGGGCCGGGCGCGCCGAACTCCAGCTCCGGTGCGGTCCCGACGGCCTGCCCGGCCTGCCCGGCTTGCCCGGTCCGCCCGGTCCGCCCGCCCCGCCCCGTCCAGTAGCCGGTGCCCGGGGCCTCGCCGAGCACCGCGCCGAAGAGCACCGCGGTCGGTTCGAACCGGGTGGAGCGCTCGGGGTGCCGCTCGTGCCGGCTCAGCGCGCGGTGCTCCCGCAGCACCTCCCACAGCTGCCGGGACATCTGCGCCGCCGAGGTGAAGCGGGCGGCCGGGTCGTCGTGCGTGGCGCGGGCGATCAGCCGGTCGAAGGAGCGCTCGGCGAGCCCGGCGGCCGGCACCGCCTTGTCGTACAGCTCGTTCAGGGTGCGGCCGACCGTGAACAGGTCGCTGTCGACATGGAACCCGCGCTGGCTCAACTCCCTTGACGGCGGGGCGTAGTTGCGGGTGTACGACAGCCGGGTGGCGCGGTCGTCCTTGCGGCGCACCGCACCGAGGTCGATCAACTTGATCTGCCGGCCGTAGTGGATGACGTTCGCGGGCTTCATGTCGCAGTAGAGCAGCCCCTGGTCGTGCAGGTACTCCAGGGCGCCGAGGATCTTGCAGCCGTACGTCACCACGTGGTCGAGGGCGAACGGCTCGCCGAACAGCTCCTCCAGCTCGTCCGGGTTCGACCTCAGCAGCAGGTTCAGCGGGCGCCCGGCGACGTACTCCATCACGATGTAGTCGGTGGGCTCCTCCTCGCCCGGCGCGAGGTGCTTGCGCGAGGAGATGACGCCGACCACGTCCCGGTGGTGCAGCGAGGCGAGCGAGCGCATCTCCTCGACCGCGCGCAGGCGGGCGATCGCGTCGCTGTTGTTGATCTGGGCCTTGAGCACCACCCGCAGGTCCTTCAGCTCGGTGTCCTCGGCGAGGTACACCCAGCTCGTGCCGCCCGGCGAGAGATAGCCGAGCACGCGGTACGTCTGCCGGCTCGCCTCGCCGATCTCGTCGCCGACGCGCAGTTGCGGGCGGAAGGAGTACGGCGTGCCGCACTCGGGGCAGTAGCCGTGGTCGGGTGGCGGCCCGCCGTCGTACGCCAGCCCGATGGTGCCGGGGCACTCCGGGATGCCGCAGGGCCGGCCGCCGACCGGCGGCGGGCTGGGGGCGCGGGCGATGCTGGCGAGCGGCGGCGCGGGGATGTCGGGGAGCGGGACGAGGCCGTCGCTGTCCAACGTGTCGAAGTTGGGGACGGCGGGGGCCGGTGCGAGGCCGGGCCGGGACGCGGCGTCCTCGGCGGAACGGCCGCGGTCACCCTGGCGGTCGCGGTCGCGGTCACGGTCACGGTCGCGGTCGGCGGTACGGCGCGTGGCGCGCTGCCGGCGGGCGCGCTCGCGGCGGCTGTCGGTACGGCCGGACTCGCCGTCGGGTAAGTCCGCCGAGCTGTCCGCGCCGGTACGGGGCCCGGGCGTGCGGGGCCGGTCCGGTCCGGGACCGGCTCCTTCACGGGCGGGTGTGGCCGCGGGTGTGGCCGCGGGAGCAGGCGCAGGGGTGGGCGTCGGCGGGGACGGGGGCGCGGGTGCGGGGGCAAGCGGAGGGGTGGGGGCAGGCGCGGGCGCGGTCCTCGGTGGGGATACGGAGGTGACGCCACGAGGGGCCGCCGCGGGCGGCATCCGGGAGCAGGTGTCGCAGAAGCCGGTGGACATGAGGGTGCCGTCGCATCCGGGGCGCGGGCAGCGCACGGGCGGGTCGGTCACGGTCGGGGCTCGCCTCCCTCCTGATCCGGTTCACGTAAAGGGACTTGGCCGCGCTCGGAAGCGTGGCGGGGTCCGGCGGCGCGGTACGGCCCGGCACCGTGGTTCGGCGCGGCACCGTGGTTCGGCCCGGCACCGTGGTTCGGCTCCACCTCGTGGTTCGGCTCCGCACGACGGTTCGGCGACGCAACGTGGTGCACCTCCGCCCCCTCCCCCGCACCGTCCCCGCTCCCCGGCTGCCCGTCCGCCCCCGGGCCCGACGGCCCCCGCCGTTGCGGGTGCCTGCTGCTCCATCGCTCGATGAAGCCGGCGTACTCGCGCATCGCGACCTCCGCTGCGGCCAGGTCGCAGGGCCGGGCGTGCAGCAGTTCGTAGGCGGCCTGGTAACGGTCCTCCGCGGCCAAGTCCTCGCTGTCCAAAGCCGTTTGGTGGAGCACCTGGTACGAGTCGAGGCGTCCGATCAGCTCCGCGCGGCGCTCGATCAGCGGGTCGAGGCGCTCGACGGCCTCCCTGATCCGCCGCTCGGCCCGGACCGCCACCCGCTCGAACCGGGCGAGGTCCGGGTGCCCGCCGCGTCCGGCCGCCACGCCGACCGTGCCCGCCATGGTGGTCCGTACCGCGTGCGCCTTGACCAGCGCGTCCAGCGCCCGGTCGCAGTCGGCGCGCACCTCGGCCATCCGCTCGTGCAGCGCGTCGGCGAGCGGGCCGGTGATCTCGGTGAGCATCCCCACCAGCCGCGCCTGCCGTTGCTGGCTCGGCTCGATCACCAACTGGCTCTCCGCGCGGGCGACATGGGCCCCGTCGCGGCGGAAGACCAGCAGCATGCGGTCGCCGTGCACGCGCAGTCGGGCGAGCAGGTCGAGCAGCCCGTCGGGGTCGGGCGCCTCGTCGACCCCGACCAGGACGAGGGTGAGGGTGGTCGAGGCGGCGAGGATGCGCCGGACGATCGCGTCGATGCCCGTGTCGTCGATGTCCTCCCGGCCCTCCGGGAGCACGCCGAGCCGGTCGGCGACCCGCTCGGCGATCCACAGGGTGCTGCGGCCGGACGCGCTCAGCGCCAGGTCGAGGCCACCGGGCGGCGGGTCGGTCTCCGCGTCGCCGGCGGCCGGGCCGGGCAGTTCGCGGTCGGCGAGCCGGAGGGCACGGCAGAGCGTGGTCACCCGCACCGGGTGGTCGGCGCGGACCTGGCTGATCTTGACCTGGCTGCCGTCGCCGGTACGCCGTCGGGTGCGGGCCGGACCGGGCCGGACCGGCACGCCCGGCGCATGCGGCGCGCCCGGCGGGCGCGGCACGGACCTCGGGCGGTCACCGCGGAACCACTCCGCCAGCCGCTGCGCGAAGTGCGGGTCGAACATGCCCCGTTCGCGGCCGAGCACGTCCAGCCGCTCGTCGACGGCGGCCCATCCGCGGGTCCAGCCGCGGGCGCGCGGCAGGTGGCGTACGACGGTCTCGGCCGGGCTCAGATACGGGCCCGCGCGGTCGCCGTTCACGTTTCCGGGCAGCGCCACGCCGACGATGTCGCCGGTGGCGGCGTCGGTGACCCCGGCGCCGCCGAAGCCCGCCGCGCCCGGACCGGCCGGCGCCAGCCGGACCCGCCCGTCGGTGCCGCTCGCCACGGCTTCCGTGGCCGCGGCCATCCACCGCCCGGTGCCGTCGGCGGCCGGGAAGCCGTACATCCGCACCCTGCGGTGCGGCACGGACAGCCGGCGCAGCGAACCGGCCGCGCCCGCCGGGCCGGACCCGTCCAGCCGCAGCAGCGCCACCCCGCCCGCCTCGGCCGCGCACACCTGGTCCGCGACCGCGTGCAGCGAGACCCCGCCGGCGCCGACCAACTCCGCGGTGACGCGCTCTCCTTCGGCGACCGCCCCCGCGTGCGTCAGTACCCATTCCGGGTCGACCAGCACTCCGGCCCCCGCGATCGTCCCATCGCCCCGCCGGATACGTACCGCCCACGACGGCGCCGCCCAGGAGCTCCGGCCGCCGATTCCCCCTTCGGCTTCCATATCAGGCACTCTACGCCTGACGCCCCATCATGTCCGCCCGGTTGGACGGACGATCACCCGTGACCGCGTGGAGCCAGGCGCGCGGAGCCCGGGCATGGGCGCCGTCCGGCGTCGAGGCTCCGCCGAACCGATCCCCACGCCCACCCCGCACCGATCTCCACACCCGTCCACGCACCGAATCACCGCACCGATCGGCAACCTCTCCTGCTGATCGCCGCCCGCCGTGCACGCGAAAAGTGCCCTCCGCGCTGGGACGACGAACCTTCGGGTCGCGCCGGTCCAGGTGGCGGGCACTTTCCGCGTACCGGGCCCCGGTACGCGGCCCCCGTGCGTGGGCCTCGGCCTCACGTTCCGCCGACGGTGCCGGCAGGGCCGGTCGTCGCGCCGGGCGTCAGGAGCGAACCGGGCGGGTTCGGCGCCTCGCTGAGGAGACGGGTGCCGCCCCAGCCGGTGCAGCCGCGGACCCCTGAGGCCGGCAGGACACAGACCCTGACCGTGGCCACGGGCGCAAACGGATCGGCCCAGGGCGCAACTCCCTTTGCCCGAGCGGACACGCGGCGGAGCCTCGGCGCACCCCGGCCTGTCCCGGGTCCGGGTCCTGGTCCCGGTCCGGGTCCTGGTGGGCCGAGGAGGCGTGACAGCCGGCCCGCGCCGTTACGGCTACGGCACGGCCACGGCACGGCTACCAATGGGGCTACGGCTGTGCCTGGCCGCCGCAGAGGCGCAGCGCGCTCTCCGCACACAGCTCCGCCGCCTTGTCGTTGGTCAGCAGCCCGGCCGCGACCTGGTCCACGGCGGTGTGCTGGAGCCCGAGGATGGCGGCGGCGAGCCAGTCCGCGGGCAGCGCCGGGTCGAAGTCGCCCGCGTACTGGCCGCGTCGGACGAGCCGGGCGAGCCGCGGGGGCACGAAGTCGTGGGGGTCGTGGGCGGGCCGCGGGATCTGGGCCGTGGCGGAGTGCAGCAGGAGGGGGTAGCGGTCGAGGAACCGCCAGCCGGCGTCGAGGTACCGGGTCAGCGCGTCGGCGGGCGGGGCGGTGTCGAGAGCGGCCTCGTCGAGCAGCGCGGCGAACTCGGCGGACGCGACCTCGACGAGAGCCGCGACCAGGACCTCCCGCGAGGAGAAGTGCGCGTAGACGGTCTGGCGGGTGACGCCGGCCGCCGCGGCGATGTCCTCCATGCTCGCGTCGGGCCGCTCGCCGAGCACCACCCGGGTCGCGTTGAGGATCGCGTCGATGCTGCGCCGGGCGTCGGCCCGGCGGCGCCGTGACGGCGGCGGCAGTGCGGGGGTGTCGTACGGGGCGGGGACGTCGTGCGGTGCGGGGGTGTCGTGCGGGTCGTGCGGGTCGGCCATGCCGCGACGATATGCGCCCGACCGTAACCTTGACAAGCCGACAGAGTTAGCCAACTCTTACGGCATGTCAAAGAAAAGCTGGAGTGGAGCACCCGGGAGCGGAGACGACCATCCGGCGATCGAGGCACGCGGCCTGGTCAAGGTCTACGGCGAGAGCCGGGCGTTGGACGGGATCGACCTCACGATCCGGCGCGGCCAGGTGTTCGGGTTCCTCGGCCCCAACGGCGCCGGCAAGACCACCACGATCCGTATCCTCGCCACGCTGACCCGCCCCTCGGCCGGCACCGCCCGCGTCCTCGGCCACGACGTGGTGACCGAGGCCGACGCGATCCGCGCCCGGGTGGCGGTGACCGGCCAGTTCGCCTCCCTCGACGAGGACCTGACCGGATACGAGAACCTGCTGGTCCTGGGCCGGTTACACGGCCTGACCCGGGCCGCCGCCAGGCGGCGCGCCGACGACCTGCTCGCCGCGTTCGACCTGACCGGGGCGGCCGGGCGGCCGGTCGGCGGCTACTCGGGCGGCATGCGCCGCCGGCTCGACATAGGCGCCAGCCTGGTCGTCACCCCCGACCTGCTCTTCCTCGACGAGCCGACCACCGGTCTCGACCCGCGCAGCCGCAACCAGGTGTGGGAGCTGGTCCGCCACGTCGCCGCGGCCGGCACCACGGTGCTGCTCACCACCCAGTACCTCGAAGAGGCCGACCAGCTCGCCGAGCGGATCGCGGTCATCGACAACGGCCGGATCGTGGCCGAAGGCACCAGCGCCCAGCTCAAGTCCCGGGTCGGCTCGGGCACGTTGCACCTGCGGCTCCTCGACGGCGAGCAGCGTCCGAAGGCCCGCGACATCCTGGCCGGCAGCCTGGAGGGCACGATCCGGCTCGCCGCCGACCCGCTCGCCCTGTCCGTATCGCTCACCACCCGGCCGGACCCGCAGGGCAGCCAGGACGCGCAGGGCACGGCCGAAGCGCGAGGCGTGAACGGGACCCCGGGCGCGCAAAGCACGGACGGGGCACGGGACATGGGCCGGCTGGTCGGGCGCGCCATGACCCGGCTCGCCGACGCCGGCGTGGGCGTCGCCGACCTCTCCCTCGGCCGGCCCAGCCTCGACGAGGCGTTCCTCGCGCTGACCGGCCACCCGGCCGGACCGGCCACCGCCGACGACCGCAAGGACCCGACCGTATGAGCACTTCCGCCGCCTCGGCCTCCTCCGCTGCCACCTCCGCCTCCGCCCGCCCCACCCCCGCACCGGCCGACCCGATCGACGCCCTGCTCGCCGCCGGACGCTCCGCCCGCCGCGCCTCCGCGCTCACCGCCTCGGCCACCTTCGGCCGGCGCGCCCTGCTCAAGATCAAGCACGACCCCAAGCAGCTCGTGGACTCGGCCGCCATCCCGATCCTGTTCACCGTGCTGTTCACCTACCTGTTCGGCGGCGCGATCAGCGGCTCGACCGGCGACTACCTCACGATCCTGCTGCCCGGGGTGCTCAGCATGAGCATCGCCATCGTCACCATGTACGGCGGCGGCCGCCTCGCCCAGGACGTGCGCAGCGGCGCCTTCGACCGCTTCCGCGGCCTGCCGATCTGGAGCGGCGCCTTCGTGCTCGGCGGCCTGCTCAGCGACGCCGCCCGCTACCTGTTCGCCTCCGCCATCGTGGTGGGCCTCGGCCTGGCCATGGGCTACCGCGCCGACGGCGGCGTGCCGGGCGTGCTCGCCGCCGTCGCCCTCGTCGTCGCCTTCGGACTGTCGCTGTCCCTGCTGTGGGCCGCGGTCGCCCTGCTCGTCCGCGACCCGGCCGTGGTCATCAGCATCGCCAACGCCGTCCTCATGCCGCTCTCGTTCGCCAGCAACA
This sequence comes from Streptomyces sp. NPDC088194, assembly GCF_040702025.1. Lineage (NCBI taxonomy): Bacteria > Bacillati > Actinomycetota > Actinomycetes > Kitasatosporales > Streptomycetaceae > Streptomyces > Streptomyces sp. NPDC088194. The sequence continues at coordinate 50,083 of NZ_JBFBIV010000020.1, forward strand.
TCTTCGTCCAGCCCCGCACCATGCCCGGCTGGCTCCAGGCCGTCGTCCGCGTCAACCCGCTCAGCCACGTCGCCACCGCGGCCCGCGACCTGATGAACGACACCGGCCACACCGCCGGCGCGGTCGCCTGGTCCCTGACCGCCACCGCCGCCCTCGCGCTCGTCTGCGCCCCGATCGCCCTGCGCCTGTACAGCAAGCAGAGGTGAGCGACCGCCTGGGACCCGCCCGGACCCGCGGCAGCGGCGCTCAGGCGTGGAGGCCCGCCTGGCGGCCGCCCCGGGCGAGCAGTTGGGTGCGGGTGCCGGATTCGGCGAGTTGTCCTTCGTCGAGGACCAGCACGCGGTCGGCCCGGGCGGCGAGGCTCACGTCGTGGCTGACGGACGATGACGATGGTGCGGCCGGCGGACAGGCCAGGCAGCGCGGGGAGGAGGTCGTGGGCCGCCCGCGAGTCGAGTGCGGTGGTCGGCTCGTCGAGGACGAGGACGGGCGTGTCGCGCACGAGGGCGCGGGCGACCGCGATGCGCAGGAGCCGCCGGACAGCCGGGTGAAGCGGCCGTCGTCGAGCGCGGTGACGAATCCGTGCACCCCTGCCGTACGGGCGGCCCGCCGGATCTCTCGTCGGTCGCGCCCGGCCGGCCGCAGACGATGTTCTCCCGGACGCTGCCGCTGAGGATGCGGGTGCGCTGCGGCAGCAGCGTGACCGTCTGCCGCAGCCGGTGGAGCGGCAGGTCCCCGAGGTCGGCGCCGTCCAGCCGGATCGGCCCCGCGTCCGGGTCGTAGGAGAAGCGCATCAGCAGCGCGAGCAGCGTGGACTTGCCGGCGCCGGGACAGCCGAAGTGGACTCCGCGCGGGTCGAGTCGGCCGATGCGGGAGGCGGCAGTGGGATACGGCGTGACCGTCGCGCCGCCGGTGCGCAGGGTGGCGGTGGGGCCGGCGCCATCGGGTGCGGAGGCCGCGGGGTCCTTCACGGACGGCTGCGCGTCGAGGATGCCGATCAGCCGCTCCGCTCCCGCGGCGGCCGCCGTGGCGGTCAGCCCGGACCCCGTCGACCCAGGCACCGCCGACCCGGACCCCGTCGAACGGAACCTCGCCACCGACGCCCCGAACCGCGCCGCCCGGCCCGTCCCCGCGGACTCGTCCGATCGGAGGAAGCGAGACTCCCGGGCCCACCCCGGGCTCATCGGCCGTTCGAGGGTCCCGCGAAGGCCGCCGCGGGAAGGCTCGGCAGAGCGGTTTCCGCAGGTGGGTCCGGGTGGCGGGGAAGGCCGGCAGGGTGGGGCGGGTGGGACTCGAACCCACGACCGACGGATTATGAGTCCGCTGCTCTAACCGGCTGAGCTACCGCCCCGTGCGGCGTGCCGTGCGCGCCGTCTGCCGCAGCATAGCCGCTCATACGATCTGTCGCCCTCGCGGGTGTACGGACGCGTCGTCAGGTGGACGCGACGCGACCGGAGGTGAGGGCGGGACAGCGGCCCGGGGGACGAAAAAGGACCCCGAAGGGTCCTGATTCCGCGCTCCCCCGACTGGACTCGAACCAGTAACCTGCCGGTTAACAGCCGGCTGCTCTGCCAATTGAGCTACAGGGGATCAGCTCCCCCGACTGGACTCGAACCAGTAACCTGCCGGTTAACAGCCGGCTGCTCTGCCAATTGAGCTACAGGGGATCGCGCTACATGCACCGAATGCACCCCCCAGGGTCCTCCCGGAAGGCGCGCTCTCGGTGCGACACATACATTAGCGCAAGCAGGGGGGTGCTCCGCCAACTGCTTGCACGGGGTTGCCCCCGGCGACGCAGGGTAGGCGCGCCACAGGTCCGGCAGAACCGGAGTTAGGAAGGGTGGAGCCATGCGCTACCGGCTGACGTTCATCACCGGAGCCCTGGTCGGTTTCGTGCTCGGCGCGCGTGCCGGGCGGGAGCGGTACGAGCAGATCCGGGAGGCCGCCCGGAAGCTCGCGCAGAACCCGGCGGTGCGGAACACCGCGGAGTCCGCGATGCAGCAGGGCCGTACCGCCGCGGGCAAGGCGAAGGAGACGGTGACGGCGAAGGTCGGCGACCGGATGCCCGACGCCCTGGCCGGAAAGATGCGCGCGGGCCGCAACGGCAACGCGCCCGACAGCGACTGGGGCACCTCGAACACCTGACCCGCCGCACCCCCGTCCCGTCGCGCGGGCGCCCGGCCGTACCCGGCCCGGGCCCCGCGCGCCCGCATGTCCGTGCACGCCTCCGGGTGAACGTCACTGCGCGCACGTCCGTACCCGGACGTGTGCGGACCCGTCCGCTCTGCCGCCCCCGCGGGCATCCGTCCCCATTCGTGATCCCCGGGAGGGGCGCGCGCCGGGCCCGCCGTACGGCATCATCGGCGCATGGGGAAAGTCGCCGGTATAGACAGCTCGACCACAGGCACCACCATCGTCGTGTGCGACACGGACACCGGGGCCGTGGTGCGGCAGGGCCACGCCCCGCATCCCCTCGACGACGGCGAGAAGCCCACCGAGATCGACCCGCAGGCGTGGCTGCTGTCGCTGGGCGAGGCGGCGACCGGCGGGGTGCTGGAGGGCGTGCAGGCGATCGGCATCGCCGGGCAGCAGCACGGCATGCTGGCGCTGGACGCCGGCGGCGTGATGGTGCGCCCGGCGCTGCTGCGCGGCGACAAGCGGGCCCAGGTGCAGGCCGCGGACCTGGTGGACGAGCTGGGCGGCCCGGCCGGCTGGGCCGAGGCGGTCGGCGCGGTGCCGCAGGCGTCGCACCCGGTGGCGAAGCTGCGCTGGCTGGCCCAGCACGAACCGGCCGCCGCCAAGCGCGTCTCCGAGGTGATGCTCCCGCACGACTGGCTGGTCTGGCAGTTGCTGGGCCGCCCCGAGCGCCGTACGACCGACCGCGGCGACGTGTCCTGCACCGGCTACTGGTCCGCGGCCACCGGCGAGTACCGCCCCGACCTGGTGGAGCGCGCCCTCGGCCACAGCGTCCGGCTGCCGGAGGTGCTCGCCCCCGCCGAGCCCGCCGGGCAGACCCCCGAGGGCCTGCTGATCTCGGCCGGCACCGGCGACACCATGGCCGCCGCGCTCGGCCTGGGCCTGGGCCCCGGCGACGCGGTGGTCTCGCTCGGCGCGGCCGGCACCGTCTTCGCGGTGCACCACGAGGCGCTGAAGGACCCGACCGGCACCATCACCTCGTACGCCGACGCGACCGGCCGCCACCTGCCGCTGCTCCAGGTCCGCAACGCGGTCCGCACCCTGCGCGGCACCGCGGAACTGCTCGGCACCGACCTGCCGGGCCTGTCCGAGCTGGCGCTGACCTCCACGCCGGGTGCGTACGGGCTGGTGCTGCTGCCTTACCTGGAGGGCGAGCGCACCCCCGACCTGCCGCACACCGCGGGCACGCTCAGCGGGCTGCGGCGCGACTCGATGAAGCCGGAGCACCTGGCGCGGGCCGCGTTCGAGGGGATGCTGTGCGCGCTGACCGACGCGCTGGACGTGCTGCGCGGCAAGGGCGTCGAGGTGCGCCGGGTGTTCCTGCTGGGCGCGGCGGCCGAACTGCCCGCCGTACAGCGGATCGCCCCGCCGCTGTTCGGCGCCGAGGTGGTGGTGCCGCAGGCCGGGGAGTACGCCGCGCTGGGGGCCGCCCGGCAGGCCGCCTGGTCGCTCGGCGCGGTGCTCGGGTCGCAGGCCCAGGGCGAGGCGCCGGAGTGGGAGCCGGCGGGCGCCCGGCGGTTCGAGCCGGGTGACGACGCGGCCGTGGGCACCGCGGTCCGCCAGCAGTACACGTCGGTACGCGAGCACACGCACCCGGGCGCCTTCGACGCGCTGCGCTGACCCGGGGGCGGGGCCGGGGGGCTGGGGGCGAAGGACGGGGGCCCGCGAAGGGCCATGCGGGCGGGCCACCCGGACCGGCCCCCGCACCGTAACGCCCGGACGGGACCGTGCTGCCCGGTCCGGACCGTACGGCCCGGACCGGATCGGCAAAATCCGGGTTATCCCGGTGCGCCGCCGCCATGCCGGAGGATAGGTTGATCCGTCGCTCAACCCTCCGGGCGGCCGCCGCGTCCTTACGGTCAGCGTCCCAGCCCGTGCCCTGCCCGAGGCAACCCGAGGAACCCGATTGTGCTGATCCGACTCCTACGGTCCCACCTGCGACCGTACAAACGCCCCATCGCGGTACTGGTGCTGCTCCAGCTGCTCTCCACGATCGGTGCCCTCTACCTGCCGACCCTCAACGCCGACATCATCGACAACGGCGTGGTCAAGGGTGACACCGGCTACATCGTCGGGCTGGGCGGGGTCATGCTCGGTGTGACCGTCGTGCAGATGGCGTGCGCGATCGGCGCGGTCTTCTACGGCGCGCGCACCGCGATGGCCGTCGGCCGCGACATCCGCAGGTCCGTCTTCACGCAGGTGCAGAGCTTCTCCGCCCGCGAGGTCGGCCAGTTCGGGGCGCCGTCGCTGATCACCCGGACCACCAACGACGTCCAGCAGGTCCAGATGCTGGTGCTGATGAGCTTCACGCTCATGGTGGCCGCGCCGATCATGTGCGTCGGCGGCATCATCATGGCGCTCGGCCAGGACGTCCCGCTGTCGGCGCTGCTGCTCGTGGTGGTGCCGGTGCTCGGTGTCTCGGTGAGCCTGATCGTCCGCAGGATGCGCCCGCTCTTCCGCACCATGCAGAAGCGCGTCGACTCGGTGAACCGGGTGCTGCGCGAGCAGATCACCGGTATCCGCGTGATCCGCGCGTTCGTCAAGGACGGCTACGAGCAGCGCCGGTTCGGCGCCGCCAACGACGAGCTGACCGCGGTGTCGCTGTCCACCGGGCGGCTGATGGCGCTGATGTTCCCGACCGTGATGGCGATCGTGAACATCTCCAGCGTGGCCGTGCTGTGGTTCGGCGCGCACCGGATCGACAGCGGCGGGATGCAGATCGGCGCGCTCACCGCGTTCCTCAGCTACCTGATGCAGATCCTGATGTCGGTGATGATGGCCACCTTCATGTTCATGATGGTGCCGCGCGCCGAGGTCTGCGCCGAGCGGATCGAGGAGGTGCTCGGCACCGACTCCAGCGTGGTCCCGCCGACCGCGCCGATCACCTCCCTGCGCCGGCACGGCCACCTCGAACTGCGCGGCGCCACCTTCGCCTACCCGGGCGCCGAGGTGGCCGTGCTGCGCGAGGTCGACCTGGAGGCCCGGCCCGGCCAGACCACCGCCGTGATCGGCTCCACCGGCAGCGGCAAGTCCACCCTGCTCGGCCTGATCCCGCGGCTGTACGACGCGACCGCCGGCCGGGTGCTGGTCGACGGCGAGGACGTCGCCCAGGTCGATCCCGCGCTGCTCGCCGAGACCGTCGGCCTGGTGCCGCAGAAGCCGTACCTGTTCTCCGGCACCGTCGCCAGCAACCTGCGCTACGGCAAGCCGGACGCCACCGACGAGGAGCTGTGGCACGCGCTGAAGGTCGCGCAGGCCGAGGACTTCGTCCGCAAGCTCGACGGCGAGCTGGAGGCGCCGATCGCCCAGGGCGGCAGCAACGTCTCCGGTGGCCAGCGGCAGCGGCTGGCGATCGCCCGCTGCCTGGTGCGCCGCCCCGAGATCTACCTCTTCGACGACTCCTTCTCCGCGCTCGACTACGCCACCGACGCGGCGCTGCGCCGCGCGCTCGCGGAGGAGACCGCCGAGGCCACCGTCGTGATCGTCGCCCAGCGGGTCTCCACGATCCGCGACGCGGACCGCATCATCGTCCTCGACGAGGGCCGGGTGGTCGGCACGGGCACCCACACCGAGCTGATGCAGGACAACGAGACCTACCGGGAGATCGTGTTGTCCCAGCTCACCGAGCAGGAGGCGGCGGCGTGAGCGGCGAGAGCGCGGGCGGGGACCCGCTGAAGAAGGCGCCCACGCGGCGCGGGCCGGCGCCGATGGCGGGGCCGGGCCGGTTCATGGGCGGCGGCCCGATCGAGCGGTCCATGGACTTCAAGGGCTCGCTGAAGCGGCTGATCCGGCTGATGCGGCCGGACCGGATATGGATGTACCTGGTGCTGGCCCTCGGCACCGCCAGCGTCGCGCTGACGGTGACCGGCCCGCGCATCCTCGGCCACGCCACCGACCTGATCTTCGCCGGGGTGATCGGCCGGCAGACGCACGGCGCCAGCAAGCAGCAGGTGCTGGACACGCTGCGCGCGCACGGCAACGGCAAGGTCGCGGACCTGATGTCGGGCATCGACTTCACCCCCGGCAAGGGCATGGACTTCGGTGCGATCGGCGGCGTGCTGCTGATCGCGCTGTGCGTGTACCTCGGCGCGGCCGTGCTCAGCGTGCTGCAGATGCGCACCGCGACGAAGGTGATCAACCGCGCGGTGTACCGGCTGCGCCGCGACGTCGAGGACAAGCTGTCCCGGCTGCCGCTGTCGTACTTCGACCAGCAGCCGCGCGGCGAGGTGCTCAGCCGCGTCACCAACGACATCGACAACATCGGCCAGACCATGCAGCAGACCATGGGCCAGCTGGTGAACTCGCTGCTGACCATCATCGGCGTGCTGGCGATGATGTTCTGGATCTCCTGGCTGCTGGCCCTGGTCGCGCTGGTCACCGTGCCGGTGACGCTGCTGGTGGCCACCCAGGTCGGCAAGCGGGCGCAGCCGCAGTTCGTGCAGCAGTGGAAGACCACCGGCACGCTGAACGCGCACATCGAGGAGATGTACACCGGGCACTCGCTGGTGAAGGTCTTCGGCCGGGCGCAGGAGTCCGCGGAGGTCTTCGAGAAGGAGAACGAGGCGCTGTTCCGGTCCGGTTTCCGGGCGCAGTTCATCTCGGGCACCATCCAGCCGCTGATGATGTTCATCGGCAACCTCAACTACGTGCTGGTGGCGGTGATCGGCGGGCTGCGGGTCGCGTCCGGCACGCTGTCGGTCGGCGACGTGCAGGCGTTCATCCAGTACTCGCGGCAGTTCAGCCAGCCGCTCACGCAGGTCGCGAGCATGTCGAACCTGATCCAGTCCGGGGTGGCCTCGGCCGAGCGGGTCTTCGAACTCCTCGACGCCGAGGAGCAGTCCGACGAGCCGCAGCACCCGGCCCGCCCGCAGGAGCTGCGCGGCCGGGTGGCGCTGGAGAAGGTCGACTTCCGCTACCTGCCGGACAAGCCGCTGATCGACGACCTGTCGCTGAAGGTGGAGCCCGGGAACACCGTGGCGATCGTCGGGCCGACCGGCGCGGGCAAGACCACCCTGGTGAACCTGCTGATGCGGTTCTACGAGGTCTCCGGTGGCCGGATCACCCTGGACGGCACGGACATCGCCGCGATGTCCCGGGAGGACCTGCGCTCCTCGATAGGCATGGTGCTCCAGGACACCTGGCTGTTCGGAGGGTCCATCGCGGAGAACATCGGCTACGGCCACGAGGGCGCCACCCGCGAGCAGATCGAGGAGGCGGCGAAGGCCGCGCACGCCGACCGCTTCATCCGCACCCTCCCCGAGGGCTACGACACGGTCATCGACGACGAGGGCACCGGGGTCAGCGCGGGCGAGAAGCAACTCATCACGATCGCCCGGGCGTTCCTCTCCGACCCGGTGATCCTGGTGCTGGACGAGGCGACCAGTTCCGTCGACACCCGCACCGAGGTGCTGATCCAGCGCGCGATGGCCAAGCTCAGCCACGGGCGGACCAGTTTCGTCATCGCGCACCGGCTGTCCACGATCCGCGACGCCGACGTCATCCTCGTCATGGAGTCGGGGTCGATCGTCGAACAGGGCACCCACGACGAGTTGCTCGCCAAGGAGGGGGCGTACGCGCGCCTGTACTCGGCGCAGTTCGCGCAGGCCGTGGCCGAGGTCGACTGAACACGGGCTCGCCCCCTGGCGGTTGGCTCCGCGAGGGGGCGGGCGGGCGGCGACCAGTTCTTGGATGTGTCGTACCCCGCACCCACCGCACGAGAAGCCTGACGGCAGAACTCCACGCTCCGCCACCACGCCACCACGCCACCACGCCGGCGCGTCAGCGGGAAGTGGTCGCGGGGCGCTCCCGCCTCGGCCCGCTCAGTCGAGGTAGCCGCGGAGTTGTTCCGCGAAGGTGTGGTCGCGGAGCTTGCTCAGGGTCTTGGACTCGATCTGGCGGATGCGCTCGCGGGTGACGCCGAAGATGGCGCCGATCTCCTCAAGGGTGCGGGGGCGGCCGTCGGTGAGGCCGTAGCGGAGTTGGACGACCTTGCGTTCGCGCTCGCCGAGGGTGGACAGGACCGCTTCGAGGTGTTCGCGCAGCAGGAGGAAAGCGGCGGACTCCACCGGGGAGGCGGCGTCGCTGTCCTCGATGAGGTCGCCGAAGGCGACATCGTCCTCCTCGCCGACCGGCGCGTGCAGGGAGACCGGTTCCTGGGCCAGCCGCAGCACCTCGCCGATCCGCTCCTGGGTCAGCTCCAGTTGCTCGGCGACCTCCTCGAGGGTCGGCTCGCAGCCGCGTTCCTGGAGCAGCCGGCGCTGCACCCGCACCACCCGGTTGATCAGCTCCACGACGTGCACGGGTACCCGGATCGTGCGGGCCTGGTCGGCCAGCGCGCGGGACATCGCCTGGCGAATCCACCAGGTCGCGTACGTGGAGAACTTGTAGCCGCGGGCGTAGTCGAACTTCTCGACCGCGCGGATCAGGCCGAGGTTGCCCTCCTGGACCAGGTCGAGCATGGTCAGGCCGCGCCCGATGTAACGTTTTGCCACCGACACCACCAGGCGCAGGTTCGCCTCGATCAGCCGGCGCTTGGCCATCCGGCCCTGGACCACCAACCGGTCCAGGTCGAAGGCGAGTTGGGAGTCCAGATCGGGGAACGCGGCCAGCCGTTCCTCCGCGAACAGGCCCGCCTCCACCCGCCGGGCCAGATCGACCTCGTCCGCGGCGGTGAGCAGCGGGATACGGCCGATCTCGCGCAGGTACTGGCGGAAGAGGTCGGCGGACGGCCCCGCGGAGGTGTCCACGCGGTGGATGCGCGGCTCGTCCGGCGGGGACTCGATCGCCCGCAGTTCCTCCACCGGTGGTTCCAGCACCCGCGGCTCGTCCGCGGCGTCCGCAACCTCCGCAGGGGGTTCCCGCACCACCACCTCGGCCACGGCAGGAGGTATCGGCACGTCGGGCGTGATCTGGATCTGGGCGTGTGTCCGCACGGAAGCGACCTCCGCGGTGAGCGCGTCGTCGGGCTCAAAAGAGGGCTCGGCACCGGGACCCCAGTGTGACCCACCACGCCGCCCGCCACGAGGGTCGTGCGGGCCCTTTTTCACGCCATGTCACCGCGTATGACTTGCCCGTCACCGGGGTACCCGGGCGGGCCGCGGCGGCCCCGAACGACCCGCCGCGAGCGCCGCCCGACCCACTCGACCGACCCGCCGCGAGCACCGCACGGGCCACCGTGAAGCGCCCGCCCAGGCCGCCCGGCCTGCCGCCTAGAGCGCCGCCGCTCCGTTGACGCGCAGCCGCTGGGCGTACTGCTGGAGGGCCCACAGTTCGTTCGCGGCCGCGGTGGCCTCGGGAGCGTCGGACGGGACACCCTGCGCGGCCAGGCGGGCCCCCGTGGCGTGGACCTGCGCCACCCGGCGGTCCACCGCGAGCAGCCGGACCCGGACCAGCACCTCGCCGGCGTACATCTCGGGGACCTTGTGCATGACCGGTTCGACGGCCAGTTCGGTGACCATGCCGCGCACGGTGTCGTCGGGCGCGGCATCGCGCACCCGCAGCAGATACTCCCCGTCGGCGTACTCCGCGCCGCCCGCCTCGGCGATGGCGCGGCGCACCGCGGCGTACGGGGGCCCGGTGAACTCGTCCTCGCCGTAGGCGTCGAAGGCCGGGGAGACCAGGGCGGGGAACTGGAGCGCGAGCTTGAGCAGTTCGCGCTCCACGCGGTGGGCGGGGCTGCGCAGGTCGAGCCGGGGGCCGGACGGCGGCCGGCGGTCGCCGCCCTCCTGGGGGCCGGACGGGCCGCCGCGGTACGGGCCGCGGGCCGGACCGCCGCGCCCGGAGTCCGCGCCGGGCCCGGGGCCGGAGTTGCCGCTCGCGGCGCGGGCGCGGGCCATCGCCCGCACCCGGCGGATCATGCTCTGCTCCTCCGCCTGCGTGGAGATCCCCGCCATCCCGACCAGCCGGATCGCGTAACGGTCGCGCAGCGCCTGGTTCTTGATCGCGGCGACCACCGGCACGGCGGCGTCCACGGCGGCGACCCGGCCCTCGTCGGTGTCGAGGTTGTAGCGGGCCACGATCGAACGCAGCGCGAACGCGAAGAGCGGGGTACGGCCGTCGATCAGCCGCTGGATCGCCGGATCGCCCTCGGCGAGCCGGAGTTCGCACGGGTCCATGCCGCCCGGGGTGATCGCGATCGACGTCTCGGCGGCGAACTTCTGGTCGTCCTCGAAGGCGCGCAGCGCCGCCTTCTGCCCGGCGTCGTCGCCGTCGAAGGTGAAGACCACCTCCGAGGTGGAGTTGTCCATCAGCAGCCGGCGCAGGATCTTGATGTGCTCCCCGGCGAACGCGGTGCCGCAGGTGGCGATCGCGGTGGTCACGCCGGCGAGGTGGCAGGCCATCACGTCGGTGTAGCCCTCGACCACGACCGCGCGGCCGGTCCTGGCGATCTCCTTCTTGGCGAGATCGATCCCGTACAGCACCTGGGACTTGTGGTACAGCGGCGTCTCGGGCGTGTTGAGGTACTTGGGGCCCTGGTCGTCCTCGCGCAGTTTGCGCGCGCCGAAGCCGATCACCTCGCCGGTGATGTCCCGGATCGGCCAGATCAGCCGGCCGCGGAACCGGTCGATCGCGCCGCCCCTGCGGCTCTCGGAGGCCAGCCCCGAGGTGATCAACTCCTTGTCGCTGAAGCCCTTTCCGCGCAGGTAGCGCACCAGGTGGTCCCAGCCGGCCGGTGCGTATCCCACCCCGAAGTGCTCGGCCGCGCTCTGGTCGAAGCCGCGCCCGGCGAGGAACTTCCGCCCGATCTCCGCCTCGGCCGAGCCCAGTTGCTCCACGTAGAACGCGGCGGCCGTGCGGTGCGCCTCCACCAGCCGGATGCGCTCGCCCTGCTGCCGCCCGGGGACACTGCTGCCCTCCTCGTACCGCAGCGTGATCCCGGCCCGCGCGGCGAGCCGCTCCACGGCCTCGGTGAAGGACAGGTGGTCGACCTTCATCACGAACGCGAGGGTGTCCCCGCCCTCGCCGCAACCGAAACAGTGGTAAAGACCCTTGGACGGGCTGATCTGGAAGGAAGGGGACTTCTCGTCGTGAAAGGGGCAAAGGCCCTTGAGGTTGCCGCCACCGGCGCTCTTGAGCTGGAGGTAGTCGGAGACGACGGCGTCGATCGGGACGGCGTCGCGTACCGCCCTTACGTCGTCGTCCCTGATCCTTCCTGCCACGGAGGCAGTCTACGGCCCGGGGGCGACAGGTTCGGCGGGGCGGCGGGCCGGGCGGCGACCCGGGGGGCGTGAGGGCCGTGAGGGTGGTGCGGCCCGAGGGGAGGCGGCCGGGGGGAAGAGGGGGAAGGCGTCGGGTCGGACGCATTGACCCGTGGGCGGGGCGGCACTAGCTTCCTCCGTATTCGTTAGGAAGCTTTCCTAATCCACGAGGAGACGCCGCCGTATGCCCTCGGTCAGAGTGGGGACCGCCCGTCGGGCGGGGTTGCGCAGGATCACGACGGCCGCCGCGAGCGGTCTGACCGCGGCGGGGCTACTGGCCGCGCTGTCGCTGACCGGTTCAACCGCCGACGCCGCGGCCGCCCCGCACGACCTGGTCCGGGTGAACCAGGTCGGCTACGCGGCGACCGGCGCCAAGGAGGCGTTCCTGCTCGCCGGGTCCCCGGTGAAGGGCGCGCGCTGGCGGCTGGTGGGCACCAGTGGCCGTACGGTCGCGGCGGGCCGGACCGGCCCGAGCCTGGGCAAGTGGAACGCCGCCTACCAGGCGGTGTACGCCATCGACTTCGACGCGGTCCGCACCCCGGGCCGTTACCACCTGGTGGTCGGCGGCGGCGCCACCGGCAGCTCGCCCGTCTTCACCATCGGCACCCCGAAGTCCGTCTTCGGCAAGCCCGCCACCGACACCGCCGCGTTCTTCCAGGCCCAGCGCGACGGCGCCGGCACCATCCCCGGGCAGCTCGACCGCAAGCCCGCGCACCTCAACGACACGCACGCCTCCGTCTACGCCTGGCCGACCTTCACCGACCCCGACGAGAGCGACACGATCAAGGCCGCCCCGAAGAGGATCGGCGGACCGGTGGACGTCTCCGGCGGCTGGTTCGACGCGGGCGACTACCTGAAGTTCACCGAGACCACCTCCTACGCGGTCGCCGCGCTGGAGATCGCCGGCCGGGACAGCGGCGCCGGACCCACCACCCCGCTGGGCGCCGAGGCCCGGTACGGCCTGGACTGGCTGGACAAGATGTGGGACGGCAGCACGAAGACCCTCTACATCCAGGTCGGCCTCGGCTCGGGCACGGAGAGCGGCAGCGTCGTCGGCGACCACGACGTGTGGCGGCTGCCGGAGCTGGACGACACCGACAGCGCGCACCCGTTCCTGAAGAACCGCCCGGTCTTCGCGGCCGGCGCGCCCGGCTCGAAGATCAGCCCCAACCAGGCCGGCCGGCTCGCCGCCGACTTCGCGCTCGCCGCGCAGAGTTACGCGCACACCGACCGCGCCAAGGCCCGCGGCTACCTCGCGACGGCCGCGCAGATCTACGGCCTGGCCGACACCCACCCGGGCGCCCTCGTCACCACCGTGCCGGCCGGCTACTACCCCGAGACCAGCTGGCAGGACGACCTCGCCTTCGGCGGCGCCGAACTCGCCCTGGCCGCACAGCAATTGCACGACCCGCGGGCCGGCGGCTGGCTGGCGCAGGGCACGAAGTGGGCCAAGGGGCACCAGAGCGAGGCCGACACGGACACGCTCAACATGTACGACACGAGCGCGCTCGCCGATCTCGACCTGGCCCGCGCGGTCAAGGCGGCCGGGCACACCGCCGGACACACCACCGGCCTCGCCGCCACCGCACAGCAGCTCACCGGCTACGTCAGGGCCCAACTCGCCACCGGCCAGGCCCGCGCGCAGGCCGACCCCTTCCACGCGGGCGCGGTCTACGACGACTTCGACGCCGACTCGCACACGCTGGGGCTGGCCGCCACCGCGCGCCTGTACGCCGCCGCCACCGGCGACCACACCTTCGACCGGTTCGCCGTCCGGCAACTCGACTGGGTGCTGGGCGCGAACGCCTGGGGCACGTCCTTCGTCGTCGGCGAGGGCACCACCTTTCCGCAGTGCACCGCCGGCCAACTCGGCAACCTGGCGGGCAGCTTGGACGGCAAACGGCCGCTGGAGGTCGGCGCGATCGTCAACGGGCCCAACGGCTCGGACCAGTTCGAGGGCGGCCTCGGCGACTACCTCGACGGGATGCGGGCCTGCCCGCCCAGCGGCGAGCCCTTCGCCCCCTTCACCGGGCACGGCAGCACCTACGCGGACGACGTGCGCTCCTGGCAGAGCTCAGAACCCGCGCTGGACATGGACGCCTCCGGGCTCCTCGCGTTCACCCTCTCCGCCCGGGGACGTTGAGGACGTCAGGCGGGTCAGGTCCGTCAGGCAGGTCAGGCGGGTCAGGCCCGTCAGGCACGCGGGGGGCGCCCCGGAAGGGGCGTCACCCCAGTTCCTTGGTCACGAAGACGAAGTGGGGTCCGCTCGGCTCCAACTGGAACTCCGCACCCGTGGCGGTGAACCCGAAGTGCTCGTAGAAACCCTTCGCGGAGGTCCGGCCGTTGCACCAGACGACCTGCGCGCCCCGGGCGGCGGCCTCCCGCAGGCCCGCGCGCAGGGCCGCGGCACCGTAACCGGCTCCCCGCGCCTCGACGGAGCTGCCCATGCCGCGGAAGCGGTACGCGAGGGCGGCCTCGCCCGGCAGGGGGTCGGGGAAGAAGGTGACGCACGCCTGGATCGCGCCCGCGTCGTCGTAGGCGGCTATGTGGAAGGTGTCGGCGCGCGCGTCCTCCGGATAGACGGCGGCCTCGCGCGGCATGCCGGTGCGCAGCACCGCCCAGCGCAACGCGAAGATCTCCTCGACGGGTACGACGGCGGTGCGCATACGGTACTTCCTCCGCGTTCGTTGCTGGCGGTCCAGGAACCTCCTGGTCAGTCCAGGAACGAGGCTAGCGGCACGGAGGGGTCGGACAGCGCCTCGGGGTCGACCGGGCGGCCGTCGCGGATCAGGTTCTGGATGGGTTCGGTGACATCCCACACATTCACGTTCATCCCGGCGAGCACCCGCCCCTCGCTCAGCCAGAACGCGATGAACTGCCGCTTGCCGACGTCGCCGCGGCACACCACCTGGTCGTACGACCCGGGCGCGGCGTTCCCGGAGAACTCCATGCCGAGGTCGTACTGGTCGGAGAAGAAGTACGGCACACGGTCGTAGCTGACCTGCTGCCCGAGCATGGCGCGGGCCGCGGCGGGGCCGCCGTTGAGGGCGTTCGCCCAGTGCTCGACCCGCAGCCGGCCCCCGAGCAGCGGGTTCTCCGCGTTGGCGACGTCGCCGGCCGCGAAGATGTCGGGGTCGGAGGTGCGCAGGGAGGCGTCCACGGCGATGCCGCCGCCCTGGGCGCGGTCGGCGAGGGTGAGCCCGGCCGCCTCGGCGAGCGCGGTGCGGGGGGCGGCGCCGATCGCGGCGAGCACGTCGTGCGCGGGGTGCTCGGTGCCGTCGTCGGTGACGGCCGCCAGCACCATGCCGTCCTGGCCGGTGATCTCGGTGAGCCGGCTGCCGAAGTGGAAGCGCACCCCGTGCTCGGTGTGCAGGTCGGTGAAGACCGAGCCGATCTCGGGGCCGAGCACGCCGTGCAGCGCGGTCGGCTCGGGTTCCACCACGGTGACCTCGGCGCCGTAGCCGCGGGCGGCGGCGGCCACCTCCAGGCCGATCCAGCCGGCGCCGGCGATCACCAGGTGGCCGTTCTCCCGGCCGAGGCTGGTCAGCACGTGCTTCAGCCGCTCCGCGTGGGCGAGGCGGCGCAGGTGGTGCACGCCGGCCAGGTCGGTGCCCGGGATGTCCAGCCGGCGCGGCTCCGCACCCGTCGCGAGCAGGAGTTTGTCGTACTGCAGGACGGTGCCGTCGCCCAGGGTGACGGTGTGCGCGGCGCGGTCGAGGTTCACCACCGGCTGGCCGAGGTGGAGTTCGACGTCGTGCTCCGCGTACCAGGTGGCCGGCTCCACGAAGACGGAGTCCCGTTCCGCGCTGCCGTTCAGGAATCCCTTGGAGAGGGGTGGGCGTTCGTACGGGTGGTCGCGCTCGTCGCCGATCAGTATCACCCGGCCGGTGAAACCCTCGGCACGCAACGTCTCCGCGGCCTTCGCTCCGGCGAGGCCGGCTCCGACGATCACGAAGGTCTGGTGCGCGTCGACCACAGTGTGCCTCCCCGGCGGGTTGTCCGTTGCCCTGCTGAGCGTCCCGCACGGCGGCCCGGACGGGAAGGGCGCCGCGCCGGTCCGTCCCACCCGTTGATCATTGCACGGTGCCCCTGACCCCCCGGGGTGCCTCGTCCTGTCGGCCCCGGGACCACCTCCCGGTGGTGGGCTTGTCGCGCAGTTCCCCGCGCCCCTGGGCACGTACGGCTCCTCCGCGAAACGCACCTCACTCCTCCCATCCACCCGGGTTCCCTTTGCTCTGGCACGTTCACTGGCGGGCTGGGCACCCGCCGGCCCTGCCCCTCCACCACGGTTCCCGGACCTTCCCCCGGTGGAGGGCTTGTCGCGCAGTTCCCCGCGCCCCTTGTTGTGGCTGACCACCCCTGAAAAGTGCCGGTCCCCCTCGCCGTGACCGTCCACTGCAGACGACGGGAACCCCCACAGGGGCGCGGGGAACTGCGCGACCAGCAGACCACCGGCAGGCGGCCCGGCAACCGGCCAGCAGGGGCAGACGGGGCGGGAGGCCAGCGCGGCGATGGAGGTGGCCGAGGGAGCGGTACATCGGGCGGCGAGGGGGAAGCGAGGTTCGTTTCGCGGAGGAGCCGAGCACGACAAGGGGCGCGGGGAACTGCGCGAGAACCCCCCACCGGGAGGTGGTCCCGGGGCGGCCAGGACCGGACGCCGCGGAGGGTCCCGTCACCGTCGGAGACGATTCGTCGCGGCGGCATCCGTGAGCGACGCGATCTGATCGACGACCGCGCGCCGGCGCCCCGCAGGGTCACCCGCACTCTCGAAGATCGCCCGGAACTGCGGGTCGAGCCCGTCGGGAGCGCCGGCGAGCAGCGTCTCCGCGAGCTCGCCGATCACCACGCGCTGCTCGGCGCGCCGCCGCGCCTGGGCCGCGCGCTGCATGACGTAGCGGTCGGCGACGGCCTTGAGGACGGCGCATTCGAGCCGCTGCTCGCGCGGTACGACGAGTTCCGCACCGTAGCGGGTGAGGGGCGCGGTCCCGTACCGCCGCCTGGTCGCGGATTCCGCGGCGAGGCAGAACCGCCCGATGAGCTGGGACGCCGCGTCCTTGAGGCGGGCCTGGCCGAGCGCGGAGTCGTCGTGGTGGTGCGGCCACCAGGGCTGCGCGAGGAGGCGGTCGAGGGCTTCCGCGAGTTCCGCGGGCGAGGTGTCGCGCGGGACGTAGCGGTCGCGCGCGCAGTCGAAGACCTCGGCCCGTTCGGGGCCGGCCGACAGCGCGCGGGGATCGATGTGCCCGGCCTGGAGGCCGTCCTCGACGTCGTGCACGGAGTACGCGACGTCGTCGGCCCAGTCCATGACCTGCGCCTCGAAGCAGGTACGGCCCTCGGGCGCGCCCTGGCGCAGCCACCCGAAGACCGGCAGGTCGTCCGGGTAGACCCCGAACTTGCGGGAGCCGGGGTCAGTGGGGTGACCGCCGCGCGGCCACGGGTACTTGGTGGCGGCGTCGAGCGCGGCGCGGGTGAGGTTGAGGCCGACGCTGACGAGTGCGGACTCCCCGGTCGCCGGGTCGGTCGCCCGGGTGAACCGCTTCGGCTCGATCCGGGTCAGCAGCCGCAGGCTCTGCGCGTTGCCCTCGAAGCCGCCGCAGTCCGCGGCGAACTCGGCGAGCACCATCTCGCCGTTGTGCCCGAAGGGCGGGTGGCCGAGGTCGTGCGCCAGGCAGGCGGTCTCCACCAGGTCGGGGTCGCAGCCGAGCGCGGCTCCCAGTTCGCGGCCGACCTGCGCGCACTCCAGGGAGTGGGTCAGCCGGGTGCGCGGGCTGGTGTCGGTGTCCGCGGTGCCGCCCGCCTCCGGGTCGACGACCTGGGTCTTCCCGGCCAGCCGGCGCAGCGCCGCCGAGTGCAGCACCCTCGCCCGGTCCCGCTGGAAGGCGGTGCGCCCGGGCCGCTTGTCCGGCTCGGGTACGTAGCGCTCCAGGTCGGCCTCGGTGTAGCCGCGCGGCTGGTTTCCGTCCATACCGACGACGGTAACCGGCCGGAGCGACCGGCGGCTGGTGCGAGCCGCCCCGCCTACGGACGGATGATCGTACGGGCGGGAAGGCGTCGGGAAGCGGCGGGAAGCGGCGGGAAGCGGCGAGGGACAGCGGTGACCGGGGCGGGTGCGCGGGGTCAGGCCGGTCCGTGGGCGGCCGCGCCCTGATCCGGTCCCTGCCGGACGTCAGGCCCTCAGCCCGCGCACGCCTCGTCGTAGCGGTGCAGCACCAGTTCGGCGAGCGCCGGGTGGGCGCCGAGCGGTGCGGAGACGATCCAGGGGGCCGCGGCCTCGCTCTGCGCGGCGAACCGCCCGGGCGCGGTGAAGCAGGACGCGACCGCGATCTCGCGCAGACCGCGCCCGGCGAGTTCGGCCACGGCCTGCGGCACGGTGGGGCGCGCGGCGGAGGCGTAGGCGGGGACGACCGGCACGCCGCCGAGCCGGGCGGCGAGCAGCGCGGCCGTACGCTCCGTGTCGCGGGCCGGCTCCGGGTCGCGGGAGCCCGCGGCGGCCAGCACCACCGCCTGGCCGCGGGCGGTCCACCCGGCCTGCGCGAGCCGGTCGTGCAGGGCGCGGGCGAGCAGCGGGTGCGGCCCGAGCGGCGCGGCGACCGCTCCCCGCAGGTGCGCGGCCGCGGCAAGGGCGTAGGGCAGGTCGTGCTTGACGTGGTGACCGCGGCCGAACAGCAGCGGTACGACGACGACCTCTCCGGCCAGTCCCGCCAGCACCTCGCCCACCAGGGGGCGGTTCAACTCGACGTACCCGACCTCCACCTCGGTCCCGGGGCGCAGGATACGGACCTGGGCGGCCAGGTCGGCGAGCACGCGTGCGGCGCGCGGGTCGCGGCTCCCGTGGCCGACGGCGACCAGGGCGGGTGGGCGGCGGGTGAGGGCGGTGGACGGAGAGGTGGTGGGCGACGCGGCGGCGGGCGGGATCGTGGCCGTACGGGCGGCGGGCGGGGCCGGGCCCCGACGGGTGACGGTCCGCTCGTCTCCGTGCGGGCTACGGTGCGAACCGGCGTGCGCGTCCATACCTCCATGATCACCCTGGTTTGCCCCGGGTGGCCGCTCCGACCGCGGGTGTCGGAACCGGAACCCGAACCGGAACCGGCCCGCGATTGTCGGTGCCCCCTTCTACTGTGATCCACCTCGCAAGCGAACGTGCTGGAGGGGACCGGGGAATGGGCTGGATCGAGGCGGCGGGCGGCTATGCCGTGACGCTGGACGGCGCGCGGGTGGTGTGCCGTAACGCCGCGGGGCGGGCGTTGAAGCAGGTGCCGGGCAAGTTGCGCACGGACCCCGAGGTGGTGCGGCTCCAGCAGCTCGCGGAGTGGCTGGAACGCCACGAACGGGAGTGCCTGGCGCAGGCCGACGCCTGGCTGGTGCGCTCGCTGCCGGTGCCGGCCGCCCTGATCGCCCGGGTCTGGCCCGACGCGGCCTGGCAGGCGGCGCTGCGGGACCTGGTGGTGGCGCCGCTCGCCGAGGACGGCGGCCCGGACCTGGCCCGGGCCGGCTTCCTGCGGGACGCCGACCCCGAGCGCGGCCTCGGCGTGGTCGACCTCGACGGCGACTCGGTGCGGCTGACCGTACCCGCCGTGCTGATACCGCACCCGGTGCTGCTCACCGATCCCGCCGACCTCGACGAACTCCGCGAGTTCGCCGCCGAGTTGGAGGTTCGGCAGAGCGTCGGCCAGCTCTTCCGCGAGGTGTGGCGGCGCGGACCGGGGACCGACGGCGCGGCGACGGTCCTGGACACGTACGCGGGCGGCCGGTTCGCCCAGTTGCGGCATGCCACCGCCCGTGCCACGCAGCTCGGTTACCGGGTGCGCGGCGGCCACGCGGTCTGCCAGGTCATGGCGGCCGGGCGGCCGGTGGAGGCGGCGCTGTGGCTCGGCTCGGACTACCCCGAAGCGGAGGCCGTCACCGGGGAGTTGGAGTGGCGCGGCAGCGGGGGTGGCCGGCTGCGGCTGTCCGAGGTGGACCCGGTGGCGTGGTCGGAGGGGCACCGGATGGCGTCGGCGCTGTACGCGGGGCGGGTCGTGCCCGAGGAGACCGAAGAGGGCGTGGAGGGGAAGCGATGAACGACGGGGATCTGCTGGCCGCGGGGGCGGTGCTGCCGCTCGATCGGCAGGCGGGCAAGGAGGTTGGTGCGGCGTCGGGTACGGCGCCGGCCGCGCGCTCCAACACGGCTGCGGGGAGGGCCGGTTCGACCGCCGGGTCCGACCGGCCGGGCGACGCGACGGACGTGCTGGTCGCCCGCGCTTACGCGCACCCCGTCCTGGACGGCCGTACGGTCGTGCGGCTCGTGCCGGAGGCGCTGGGCACGGCGGAGGACCTGTCGCTCGAATACCTGGGCTTCGCACCGGGGTTCGCGGCCGGGGCCTCGCAGGCCCCTGAAAGCGCGGAGACCGGCGAGAGTACGGAGAGCACCGGGAGCACGGACGCCGCCGGCACCCCCGCGACGACCGAACCCGCGGACACGGCGGACACGGCTGACACGGTGGTCCCGGTCGGCCGGGTGCTGCGGCAGTCCCTCGGCTTCCCGGCCTGGGCCCTGGTGAACGACCCGGCCAACTCCCGCCACGCGCTCGCCGTGGTGAAGGAGATGGAGCGGCTGACCCGGCTCGCCGCCACCAAGCCCGGCCACGCGAAGGACGGCTTCTCCGAGATCGGCGAGCGGCTGGACCGCTCGGTGCCGCACTTCCTGCCCACGTACTACGAGGAGGTGGCGCGGATCTTCCTCGCCGCCGAGTCGACGACGTACGCGTCCATGTACTTCGGCAAGGCGCGCGACGCCGAGCGGCGGCACGCCCTGGCGATCGACGAGGAGCGGCTGCGCGAGGTCTTCCTGGAGTTCGCCGCGGCCGGGGCGCTCAGCGGGAAGACGCTGCGCGAGCAGGCCAGGGGACTGTCCGAACGCCTCTCGCCCGAGACCGCGTTCACCCAGTTCCGGCTGCTGTGCATGGAGCGGGCCGGCGCCGGACTGCCGCCGCACGCCGGGCTGATGGAGGACCTGCGCCGGCTGGCCAGGGCCGCCGGGCGGGACGCCCCCGCGGAGGAGGCCGCACTCGTCGGCGAACTGCTCGGCACCAGCGCGATCGGCCGCGCCGCGCTGTCGTTCTGGAAGTCCGCCCGCGGCGCGCTGCTGACCGCCGCCCGCGACAGCCGCACCGCCCGGGTCCGGCTGCTGCGCCTGTTCCCCGCCGAGGCCGGCAACGCCGCCGAGGGCAGGGCCGCGATCGACACGCTGTGGCTCGAACTGCTGCAGGAATCCGGGGCGTTCACGCTGCTCGCCGAGGGCGGCACCGCCGGTGCCGGTGCCGAATCCGTTGCCGGTACCGCCGCCCCTGAACCCGCCGGCGACGCGCACCAGGACGTGCCCGGCGCCGCGTGGTGGTTCGGGCAGTGGGCGCGGTTCCGGCAGCGCGGCTACCGCCGGACGGACGAACGGATGCCGGCGGAACTGGAGTTGGTGGAACGGTTCGCGCCGCGGCTGGTCCGCGACGGCGAGCCGGTGCGGCTGACCGCCGAGCGCGGCCACCGCGACATCGCCCCCGACCTGCTGGACGCGTGTCTGGCCGCGGGCGTGCCGGTCGCCGACCCGCACAAGGGCGTCTCCATCAACCTGGCCGGCTGGCTGGCCGACGACAACCCCGGCCGCCGCGACCTGGCCGCGGTCGCCGCCGACCCAAGGTACGCACCGCTGCTGCGCGCTTCCGTCGAACAGGTCGCCAACCGGAGCGACGGGCCGGAGGGCCTGCTGACGCTGGCCGAACACCCGGTGCTGGGCGCGGCTGTCGGCGGATGGCTCGCCGACCGCGCCGACGACCTGGACCGGCCGCTCGGACTGCCCGGTCTCGACCGCCAGTTGACGCGCCTCGCCCCGTTCGGCGACCCCGCTGTGCTGGCCACCGCGCCCGGCGCCGTGGACCGGCTCACCGCGTTCGACGTGGCGCCCGTCCTGGCCCGTGCCCTGCGCGCGGGCGTCCTCGACGAGTTGGGCTGGCCCGCCCTCGACTCCTATGTCGCGGGGCGGATGCGCGCGGTCAAGAATGACCAGTGGTTCCAACTCGACGACGCCTGGCCCGCGTTGATCGTCATATCCGGCACCCATGTGGCCGCTGTCGGGCCGGACGCGGTGCTGGACGAGCGCACCCTGACCCTGCCCGCGCCGAACCCGTACTCCTGGCTGCGGCCCACCGTGCGCCTGGTCGACGGCCAGTGGCTGATCGCGTCCGGTTACGGCGACGAGCGGCGCGCGGCCTGGTCCGGGCGGCCCGCCGACACCTTCCGACCGGCCGGCCACCTGGACGCGCCGCACCGCGGCGCCGGCCCGGCGTCGCTCGCGCTGGCCGGCGGTGGCCGCTGCTACGGCTCCCGGCCGGTGCTGCCCGGCGACACCTCCTTCGCCGAGCGCCGCCCGATCGCGTGCGACGGGATCTCGCACTGGGTGCTGCACGAGGGCCGCTGGCACGAGTACGACCCGGCGGCGGCCGTCCGCGGCCGCGCCTCCCTGCCGGCCTTCTTCGACAGCGCCCTCGCCGGCGACGGCGCCGGCACGCGGGTGGACGAGCCCGCGTCCCGCCTGCTTCCGCTCGCCCCCGGCCTGGAGGCGACGCCGTTCGGCAGCAAGGACGGCCTGCTCGGCTGGTGGGTGCGGCACGACGAGGCGGCGGGCACGTACACCGCGTGCTCGGTGGACGGCAGCCGCAGCCCGGTGACGTCCGGGCGCGGCACTCCCCTGCCGCCGCTGCGGCTGCCGGGCGGCGCCGTACTGCACCCGGCCGTCCAGAGCAGCTGGTCCGAGACGGTCCACCTGTACGACGCGGACGGCATCGAGCTGGGCGACGTGCAGACCGGCGGTCGTGGCAACCGCTACGCGGAGGGCACCGACCTGGTGCCGCCGCTGTCGTACTGGCACGCGCTGCGCCCCCGCGACGAGGCGGGCTCCGCGGTGCTGCGCGCGGTCACCGACGAGCAGGCCGCCGCGCTGCTCGCCGCGGTGCCGAACGCGAAGGCCGACGTGCCCGCCGCCGTACGCAAGGTGCTGCCGGGCATCACCGACCCGCTGCTGATCAAGGGCGTCGCCTCGATCGTCGGCACCGCCGCCGCGGCGGCCCGGCGGATCGCGATGCTCCACGAGCGCCGCAACCGCCGCCGTGCCGAGAAGCCGGCGGCCGAGGCCGCGCACGCCCATGACGCGATCCTCCACGAGGCGCTGCGCGGGCTGATCGACACCGTGCGGGTCGGCGGCTACCCCTTCGGGTACTCCGACCGGCACACCTTCGACACGATGAGCACGCTCCGCACCCTCCACGCGATCGAGGCGGGCACCCAGCCGGCCCGCCCGGCTCTCCCGGGCCCCAAGGACGTCCGCTTCGGCATCGCCGGCCGCTGCCACGTCCGCCGCACCATCGACTGGCTCACGCTCGCCGGTCCCGGTGTCATCGCGGCGGCGGCGCGCGCCGCCGCCCCGGGCACGCCCGCCGAACAGCGCACCGCCCTGGTGGAGTTCCTGCACACGGTGCTCGGACTCGACGCGGGTGCGGGTGCGGGTGCGGGTGTTGGTGCGGGTGTTGGTGCGGGGACGGGCGGTGGCGCGTCGGGCGGGGGCGCGTCGGGCGGGCTGCTCGCCGATCCGCGCGGCCGGCTGCGGCTGCTGAGTGTCAGCGGGAAGAAGGCCACGGAGCGGGTCGGGGAGGTGTGGCGCAGCGGCGAGCGGTCGCTGCTGATCCTCTCCTTCTTGCAGGACGAGGGCGACGAGCGGCAGAGCTGGAAGGCGGTCGAGTTCGCGCCCGACGGGAAGTTCGGGCCGTGGGAGGGCTTCTCGCTCACCGAGGACCGGGTGTTGGGCTCCGCCGCGGACCTCGCGCGCGCCGGCTCGGCCGGACCGGGCGGGCCGAACAGCCAGGACGGTGGGGCGGGTTCGGACGGTGCGGCCGAACCGGCCGCGGTGGCCGCGGTGGCCCCGGTCGCCGCGGTGGCCGCGGTGGCCGCCCTGATCGCGCGGGTCGCCGAACGCGGCCCGGTGCCGTACCGCCCCGAGGCGGCCGAGCGGTTCTCCGAACGGACCGGCGTGGACGTGTCGTTGGCCGCCCTGCTGCTGCTCGGCCTGCCCGGGCTCGGCGGCTACGGAAAGTCGGGGCTGCCGCCCGCGGAGGTGCTGGACCTGGCCGGGCTGCGGCCGACCCGCGCGCTCACCGCGCGTGACGCGCTGCGCCGGCTGCCGACCGAGTACCGTACCCGCTTCCTCGCGGCGCTCGTGCCCGCCGATCCGGCCGCGGTGGACCGGCTGTGGCTCGACGGTTTCGACCCGGACGCGCTCGCCGACGCGTGGCTGTCCGTCCACGGCGACCGGCGCCCGGTGCCGATCGAGCTGGTCGAACGCGCCGAGCGGGAGGGCGACTTCGGCGCGTGGACCGAGATGGTGGTCAACTCCGAGGCCGCCACCGCCCTGCACGGCCGCACCCGCCAGCGGCTCGACGAGAACCGCGTGCTGGCGCCCGACCGTCCCGAGGCGATGCTGTACGGGTCCACCCTGCCGCAGTACAGCGGCGCGCTGCGCTGGCTGGCGTACCGGCTGCCGTACGGCGACCCGTTGCGCCCGCCGCTGCGCGACACCCTGGCCGCGCTGCGCGCGCGGCTCGCCGACGAGGAACTGCTGCTGGACCTGAACGTCTCCTGGAGCGGCACCGGCAAGCCGGTCGCGGTGGCGTTGCGCGAGGCGTACGGCCTGCCGACGACCGGCGGCGAAGGACCGGACGGCCTGGTCCGGGTCGGACCGGCGATCGTCCTCGCGCCGCCGCTGCGCGGAAGGACCCACGAAGAGGTGTGGCTGCGGCCCGCGGCCGTGCTGCCCGGCGCCTCCGCCGAGGGCGGCCCCGACCACCCGGCGCTCGTGCTGCTGTCCGGCTTCGCCGGAATCGGCGGCCCGTACGTGCAGGCGCTGCGGGATGTGCTCGGCGAGGGGCTGGCGGCCGCGGTGGCCGCCGACGGTCCGGCGGGCGCCGCGCAGTATCCGGCGCACAGCGTGCCGGAGTTGACCGCGCGGGCCGCGCAGCGGCTCGGCCTGTCCCAGGATGCGGCCGCGCTGTACCTGATGCTGCTGGCGCTGCCCGACCCGACGGACCGCAACGTCACGGCCTGGACCGGGTGGAAGCCGGCCCGGGCGAAGCAGGCCAGGGCCGAACTGGCCGCGACCGACCTGGTGGTGGAGGCGAAACGGCCGCGGTCCGGTCGCTCCCTCTTCCTGCCCGGCGGCTGGCTCGACCTCGCGGCGCCGGCACTGCCGCTGGAGTCGTG
Source organism: Streptomyces sp. NPDC088194 (assembly GCF_040702025.1). Lineage (NCBI taxonomy): Bacteria > Bacillati > Actinomycetota > Actinomycetes > Kitasatosporales > Streptomycetaceae > Streptomyces > Streptomyces sp. NPDC088194. Next base: position 74,751 of record NZ_JBFBIV010000020.1, read on the forward strand.
GAAGCAGGAACTGCTCTCCGCCGGGCAGTTGGACCTCGCCGCGCAGCCGATACCGGAACTGCCGGTGCCCGAACTGTTCCGGCGGGCATGGCAGCGGGTGCTGGACGGCGACCCGCCGGCGTTCGAGAAGTTCGCCCAGCGGCGAACCGGACGGGGACGGCGATGAGCGAGCGCGGGACGAAGCGCGCCGGGGCCGGTGGGTTCGACGGTGCGGGTGAAGGGGACAGCGAAGGTGACGGTGGCGTGGTGAGCGCTCAACCTGCCCGGCGGCAGATCGAGTTGGCCGAGGACCGGTACGCCGCGGAGCTGGCGTTCCTGGCCGGCTGGGACCGCGGACCGCGCCCGCCCGGCTGGCGGCTGACCCCGAGGGCGGTGGTCGTCTTCGTCTGCGGCTCGGGCGGCGAACCGCTGCGCGCTGCCGCCGGCAACGGAGTTGAGGGCGCCCCGGCGGGCGACGGGCCCCACGAGCTGGTGGTGACACGGAAGTTCGTCGGCGACCGGGCGCTGGTGGAGCGGTGCGTGGTGACGCTCGCCGGGGAGCGGGGCCTGCTGCTGGTCGGCGAGCCCGGCACCGCCAAGTCGATGCTGTCGGAGCTGCTGGCCGCCGCCGTGTGCGGCACCAGCGGGCTGACCGTCCAGGGCACCGCGGGCACCACCGAGGACCAGGTCCGCTACGGCTGGAACTACGCGTCGCTGCTCGCCAACGGCCCCAGCCGCGCGGCCCTCGTGCCCTCCCCCGTGCTCACCGCGATGACGCGCGGCGCGGTGGCCCGGATCGAGGAGATCACCCGCTGCCTGCCGGAGGTGCAGGACGCGCTCGTGTCGATCCTGTCCGAACGGCGCATGGCCGTACCCGAGTTGGCCGACAGCGGCGACGGCACGGACGGCACGGTCCACGCGGTGCCCGGCTTCACGGTGATCGCCACCGCCAACCTCCGCGACCGCGGCGTCTCGGAGATGTCCGCGGCCCTCAAGCGCCGGTTCAACTTCGAGACGGTCGGCCCGATCGACGACCTCGACACCGAGACCGCGCTCGTCCGCGCCCAGGCCACGGCCGCGCTGGCCCGCGGCGGCGCCGAGTTCGCCGTCGACCAGGCGGTGCTGGAGGCACTGGTCACCGCCTTCCGCGACCTGCGCGGCGGCCAGAGCGCCGAAGGCTGGGAGGTGGAGCGGCCCTCCACGGTGATGAGCACCGCGGAAGCGGTCCACGTCGCCACCTCGATGGGCCTGGCCGCGGCCTATCTCCCCGACGGCCGGGACCCGTTGCGCACCCTGCCCGGGCACCTGCTCGGCACCGTACGCAAGGACGACCCGGCCGACCACGCCCGGCTGCTCGGCTACTGGGACGGTCCGGTACGGCGCCGCGCGGAGCAGGGCGCGCCGCTGTGGCGGACGCTGTGGGAGCTGCGCGATGCGCTCGGCTGAGGCGGCGGAGGAGGGCGCGAACGGGGCTGCGGCGGAGGCGGAACCCGAACGGGCCGGCAGGGCCGAACCGGCCGACCAGGTCGACGAGTTCGGCCGGTCCGACGGGTCCGACGGGTCCGACCGCTTCGAACACGACTGTGTCGAGGCGGAGTTGGGAGAGCTGGCGGGCTGCCGGGAGCCGTACCTGATCGGGGTACGCCACCACTCGCCCGCGCTGGCCGCCGCCGTACCGGAGCTGCTGGCCGCGGCGGCGCCCGACGTGCTGTTCGTGGAGCTGCCCGCGGACTTCGGGAACTGGCTGCCGCACCTGGCCGACCCCGATGTGCTGCCGCCGGTGGCGCTGGCGGGGCACGGGCCGCGCGGGCTGGTGTTCCTGCCTTTCGCGGAGTTCTCGCCGGAACTCGCCGCGCTGCGCTGGGCGCGGGCGGCCGGGGTGCCGGTGGTGGCGTTCGACCTGCCGGTCGGGGCGCCCGAAACAGACGGCCCGCGCCGCGGAGGGGGCGGCGCGGGCACCCTTCACCCTCCCGCGCGGCGCGGCCTCGCGGACGCGTTGCGGGAGCGTGCCGGGGGCCGCGCCGAGGACGACCTCTGGGACCGCCTGGTCGAGTCCGCGGCCCCGGGCGGCGCGCCCGAGTCGCTGCGCCGCGCCGCCCTCATGGTCGGCTGGGCGCTCCGCCGCGACGCCGCAACGGAGGACCGGCTCGACCCCCACGACCTGCGCCGCGAGGCCCACATGCGGCGCGTGATGGCCGAGCGCGGCGCCGTACGGCCGGTCGCGCTGGTGGGCGCGTTCCACGCCCCGGCCCTGCTGCCGGGCGCGGCACGGCACGCGCCGGACGCCGAGGCCGGCGCCGAACCGGGCGGCGGGACCGAACCGCCTGCTGCGGCCGAACCGGGTGTGGCGGCCGAACCGCCCGCGGCGACCGGCGATGTCATCACCTCGCTCGTCCCCTACACCTTCGCGCTGCTGGACGAGCGGTCCGGCTACCCCGCCGGAGTCCGGGACCCGGAGTGGCAGCAGGGTGTCGTGGAGGCGGCCGGGGACGCGGAGCGGCTGGACGCGTTGCTGGTGGCGACGGCGGTACGGATCTGCGTCGCCGTACGCGCCGCGGGCCATCCGTGCGGGCCGCCGGATGCCCGCGAAGTGGTGCGCCACGCGCGCGACTTGGCGACCCTGCGGGGTCGGCCGGCCGCGGGGCGTGCGGAGTTGCTGGAGGCGGCGCAGACGGTTCTCGCGCAGGGCCAACTGCTCGGCCGGGGACGGGTGGTGGCGCAGGCACTGGAGTCCGTGCTGGTCGGCACCCGGCACGGGCGGCTCGCGCCCGGCACCCCGCGCTCCGGGCTCGGCCCGGCCGTCGAGGCGCTCCTCTCCGAACTGCGGCTGCCCGCACCGGATGCGCCGGACCGGCGCGAGGTGCGGCTCGACCCGCACCGCTCACCGCTCGACCGCAGGCGGGAGTTGGCGCTGCGTCGGCTGGCGGTGTGCCGGGTGCCGTACGGCGAGGTCGTACCCGGCGGGGGCACGCCATTCGGAACGCCGGGCGCGTCCGGGCCGGCCGGATCGCCGGGGGCCGCCGCGCCCGACGGCGACACCGGCGCGAGCGCGGGCATCGGCATCGGTGTCCGCTGGGCGGTCGGCTGGACCCCGGCGACCGCCGCCATGCTGGACGCCGTGGCCGCTCACGGCACCGACCTGGCGCAGGCCGCCGCCGGTCTGCTGCGGCAGCGGGCGCTGGCCGAGCGGCGGCGCGGCGGCCCCACGGCGGCCGAAGTGCTGGCCGGTTTCGAGGAGTCGGCGCTGTGCGGGCTGCCGGACGCGGCGGCGGACCGGCTCGCCGAGACCGCCGATGTGCTGCCGGCCGCCGGGACGCTGCCCGAACTCCTTTCCGCGATGCGGCTGCTCGACCGGATCTCGGCCGGGCTGCTGCCCGGCCTGCCCGCGGATTGGGAGGCCGCGCGGGTCGCCGCCGCGCTCGCCGGACTCACCGCGGCGGGCGTTCGCGCGCTGGACGGGCTGGCGGGTTCCGACGACCCCGCCGACGCCCGCGCGCTGGCCGAACTCGCCACCCGCGGCAGCCCGCCGGGGCTACGGGTCCGCGACGCCCTGATCCGGCTGGCCGCCGACGGCACCCCGCTGATCAAGGGCGCCGCGGCCGCGACCCGGGTGCTGCTCGACGACCTCCCGCCCGCGGCCTTCGGTACGGCGCTGGCCGGTCGTGCGTACGGCGCGACCGGTCCCGAACTCCGTGCCGACCTGGGCGCGTTCCTCGCGGGTGCGCTCACCGCGGCCGGGCCGCTCCTCGAATCGGGCCCGCTGCTCGCCCCGGTCACCGAACTCGTCGCGGCACTGCCCGACCGCGCCTTCCTCACCCGGTTGCCGGCCCTGCGACACGGCTTCGACGCCCTCTCCCCCGCCGCCCGCGCCCGCCTGCTCGCCACGGTCCGCGCCCACCCGTCCGCGCCGGCCGCGTCCTGGGGGGCCACCGCGACCGACCCGCACACGCTCGCCCGCCACACGTCGGCGGACCTCGCCGGTCGCGAAGTGCTCGCGGCCCGCGGGTTGTTGACGCTCGTCACGACGGAGAGCGCCGGGCCGACGGCGAACCCCGCCGGGCCGAAGCCTGCCACGGCGGACGCGGCCGAGGCACCCGCCTCCCCGCGGCCCGAGCCGCAGGAACCCGCACCCGCACCCGCACCCGACGGCATCACCTCGGACGTCCGCTGGCAGTTGCTGCTCGGGCAGGTCGAGGACGGCGGCGGGCGCGGCGGCCGGGCCGGGCGGATCGCCACCGCGCTCGACGAGTTGTACGGCTCAGGGCGCGGCGAGGGCGCGGCGAGCGTGCCCGGCGCGACGGGCAGCGGAGGGGGCCAGGGCCCGCCGTATCCGGATGTGCGCGCGTGGGGCGAGGAGTTGGCGGAACTGTTCGGCGCGGACGTGCGGGAGGAAGTGCTGTCGGCGGCGGCATCGGCGGGCCGGCTGGACGCCGCGCTCGCCATCGACCCGCGGTCGGCGCGCCCCTCGGTGGATCTGCTGCGTACCGTGCTCTCCTACGCGGGCGGCCTGCCCGAGGGCCAACTCGCCCGGCTGCGGCCGCTCGTGGCCCGTATCGTCGGCGAGCTGACCCGCGAACTCGCGGTCCGGATGCGGCCGGCGCTGGTCGGCCTGACCCACCCGCGGCCCACCCGCCGCCCGGGCGGCCCGCTGGACCTGGCCCGTACGCTGCGCGCCAACCTCGCGACGGCCGAACGCGATCCGGTCACCGGCGCGGTCACCGTACGGCCCGAACGGCCGGTCTTCCGCACCCGCGCCCGCGCTTCGGCGGACTGGCGGATCGTCCTGGTCGTCGACGTGTCCGGGTCGATGGAGTCCTCCACGGTCTGGGCCGCGCTCACCGCGGCCGTGCTCGCCGGGGTGCCCGCGCTCACCACGCACTTCGTGGCCTTCTCCACGGAAGTCCTTGACCTCACCGACCAGGTGTCCGACCCGCTGTCACTCCTGCTCGAAGTGCGGGTCGGCGGCGGCACCTCCATCGCCCGCGGGCTGCGCCACGCCCGCACCCTCGTCACGGTGCCCTCCCGCACGCTCGTCGTACTCATCAGCGACTTCGAGGAGGGCGACGCGCTCGGACCGCTCCTGGCGGAGGTGCGGGCCCTGGTCGACTCCGGCTGCCGCGTCCTCGGTTGTGCCTCGCTCGACGATTCGGGGCGGCCCCGCTATTCCACTGGCGTGGCCGGGCAGCTCGTCAGCGCGGGTATGCCCGTCGCCGCTCTCGGGCCCCTCCAACTGGCGTCCTGGATCGGCGAACAGGTCCGCCGCCCCTGACTCCCCCCGGCTCGCCGGCCCTTGGGGGGTGCCCCCTTCCACGGACCGGGGGGCGCGCAGCCGGGGGCCCGCAGGCCCAGCCCGGACAGCCGAGTCGCCGGACCACCCGCCGGTGGACGGCTTGTCGCGCAGTTCCCCGCGCCCCTCATCAGTGAACGCCATCCACGGCACCGAGCCACGGCGCCACCCCCACCACGCAAGAACCCGCACAAACCCAGGGGCGCGAGGAACCGCGCGACCAACCACGACGACACCGCAACCCCCGCCACGCGGCGGGACCACCACGGAAAAGCCCGCACACACCCAGGGGCGCGAGGAACTGCGCGACCAACCACGACGACGCCGCACCCGCCACCTGACCGCAACCCCCGCGGCGCGGCGGGGCCACCACGGAAGGACCCGCACAGACCCAGGGGCGCGGAGAACCGTGCGGGCCACCCGTCACCGTGGTCCGGGAGCCGAGGGAACGGGGGCGCCCACGGGCGGAGGACTGGCGCAGCCGGTGGGCGCGGGCGCTGTCGGACCCGTTGTCAGACCCGTGGGGCAGGATGAGTTCGGGGCGTACGACGGGGCGCTGGGGACGGTGCGGGCGGAGGGTGCGGGATGGAGACGGGGACAGGGGCAGAGGGAGGGCTCCCGCCGGTCGCGGCGGGTGCCGCGGCGCAGGCGCTGGCGGATCTGCCCGCGCGGCTGCGCAAGCGGCTCGACGGCGCGGTGGCGAAGGCGGCCGGGTGGCCGGTGACCCGGGTGGAGGGCGCCGCGCGGGTGGCGGTGGACCCGGACACCACGGTCGTGCTCGCTCTCACCGAACACGGCACCGTGGCGAGCGCGGCCGCCGTGACCTGCGACTGCCTGCTCGCCCCGGCGTGCCTGCACCGGGCGGCGGTGCTCGCGGCGGCGCCCCTGGCGGAGGAAGTGGAGGAGCCGCAGGCGCCGCCCGGGGAGGGAGCCGGGGGTAGGGAAGAGGGCGGGGCGGAGCCGTCGGCGCGGCCGGACCCGTTGGGCCCCGCGGCGGAGCAGGCCGCGCAGGCGTTGTGGGCGGCCGGGGTAGCCGTCCTCCGCGAGGGCGCCGTCGCCTCCACGCTGCCGCGTACGAGGCTGCTGCATGCCGCGCAGGCCGCCAGGCTCGCCGGACTGCACCGGCCCTCCTCGGCAGCGGTCCGCGTCGCCCGTCGCCTCACCGAGGCCCGTGGCGCCGAACCGTCCTTCCGGCTGGCCGAGTTGGTGGACGACCTGGCCGAACTGCTCGACCTGACCCGCGTGATACGCGCCGCCGACCCGGCCGACCCCGCGGCCCGCGCCGCCGCGCACCGGGCCGCGGGCGAGGCCCGCCGGACGTACCGCTCGAGCGGATCACTGCGGCTGTACGGCCTGTTCACCGAACCGGTGGCGACCGCGTCGGGTTACGCGGGCGCGCGGACGTACGCCCTCGACCCGGGTGGCGGGCTGCGCACCTTCGCCGTCATCGCCCCCGGGCCGCCCGAGCGGGCCCGGTCGGCCGCGAGCGCCCCGCTGCCCGGCGGCGCCGCCCTCACCCTGCGCGAACTCGGCCGCGGCGCGGGCCTGATCGCCACCGGGGCGACCCTCACCGAGGACGGCCGGATCGGCGGCGGCACGGGGCTGCGTACGGTCACGGCGTCCGGCGCGGACTGGTCCGCCGACCCGCTCGACTCGCTGTGGCACCGGCCGCCCGCGGAACAGGTCGCGGCCGCACTCGCGCACCAGGGCACCGACGCCGACCGCAGACCCGCCGGCGCCGACCTGCTCTTCCTCGAAGGGACCGTGGTCGGCCGGGGCGGTCGCGCCGCGCTCGTGCCGGACGGCGGCCCGCCGGTGCTGCTCCACGCCCCCGACGAGCGACCGGAGTTGGCGTACGCCGGCAACCTGCGACGGCTCGCCGAACGCCCGGGCGGACGGGTCCGGCTGATCGGCCGGCTGGCCCCCGACCGGCCGTCGGGAGTGGCCGCGCTGGCGCTGACGACCGACGGCGGTGCGCGCTACGACCTGGGACTCGACCGCCTTCCGCCCGGCGCCCCCGCTCCCGCTTCCGCTTCCGTGCCAGGTTCCGCGCCCGGCCGCGCGGACGGGTCGGCCGGTGCCGGGCACCTGCCATCGATACCGCCGCTCGCTCCCCCACCGGTGGAGTGGGAGCTGCTGAGCCGGGCGGTGGCCCGCACCGTGGCAGGCGGCCGTGCGCTGGCCGCCGCCGCGGTCGACCCCGAACTGCCGGGCCGGCTGGTGGCCGCGGGGCTGCCGACGGCCGCCGCGTGCGCGCGCTCCCTCGCCGCCGCGACCCGGGCCCGCCGTCCGGACCCGCTGGGCGCGATGCTGCCCGCCGACCCGGACGCCTTCGCCACCGCCTGGCTGGCCGCGGCGCTGTACACGGGGGCCGCGGCCCGCGAGTTCACCGCAACCGCGTGGGCCGGGAACACGTCAATCAGCGCGTAGGGGGAGATCTTGCGTGACTGACGGGCGCGGCAGCGCGCCCCACGAGCGAGGGGGCACCGATGCGTGACCGGACCAGACGACTGCGCGCCCGGGCGGCCGGCATCATCCGGACCACCCGCACCGCTCGGATCGGCCCGCTCCGCCCGCGGACGTCGCAGGCACCGACCGCGTCGCGTATGTCGCAGGCACCGGACGGCCCGGGCACATCGGCGAGCCCGCGGACGGCCCAGGCCCCGGCCACCTCGGCCACCTCGGCCACCCCGGATGGCTCGCCCGCTCCCGCGCCGACCCCGGTCACCTCGGACAGTGCTCGCCCGGCGCGCCGCTTCCGCCCCCGACTCCCACACCTCCCGCGCACCCGCCACGCCCAACGCCGGCTGCTGCGCTGGGCGGTGGCGCTGTGCGTGCTCGCGCTGCTGCCGCCGACCTGGCTGCGGCTCACCCAGGACAGCCGGGTGCGCTCCGAGCAGGACGTGCCGAGCGAGCCCGTGGCCGTGGTCTTCGGCGCGGGGCTGGTCCACGGCACCCCGTCGGCGTACCTCGCGCACCGTCTCGACGCGGCGATCCGGCTGTACGCGGCCGGCAAGGTCCAGGTGATCCTCGCCACCGGCGACAACAGCCGTACGTCGTACAACGAACCGGGCGCGATGCGTACCTACCTGGTCGCGCACGGCGTGCCCGGCTCCCAAGTGGTGCTGGACTACGCCGGGTTCGACACCTGGGACTCCTGCGACCGGGCCAAGCGGATCTTCGGCGTGGACCACGCGGTGCTGGTCAGCCAGAGCTTCCACATCGACCGGGCGCTCGCGCTGTGCAAGGCCGCGGGGATCGACGCGTACGGCGTCGGCGTCGACGAGAAGCACGACGCCACGTGGTACGCCAGCGGGACCCGGGAGCTGCTGGCCGCGGACAAGGCCGCGCTCGACATCGCGATCAAGCCGAGCCCGAAGTTCCTCGGGCGCCAGGAGCCCGGGGTGGCCCGCGCGCTGGCCGCCCCGCCGGGACCGTACATACCCGCCGTTCCCGCCGACCGGTGAGCCCCGCGCGGCGGTAGGGAGCCCACCGATAAAATGACCGTTACGGCCCCTGGTGGCCGCCACCGACCCGAGGGAGCACCCCATGCCGTCCGCCCGGCAGCACACCTACCGGACCGAGCTCGTCTGGACCGGCAACCTCGGCACGGGCACGGACTCGTACCGGTCCTACCGGCGCACCCACGAGGTCACCGCGCCCGGCACACCCGTGATCGCCGGGTCCGCCGATCCGCACTTCCGTGGCGACGCCGACCGCTGGAACCCCGAGCAGATGCTGCTCGCGGCGCTCTCCCAGTGCCACCTGCTCGCGTATCTCCATGTCTGCGCGGTCAACGGCGTCGTGGTCACCGCCTACACCGACCGCGCGGACGGCACCATGGCCGAAACGTCCGACGGCGGCGGGCACTTCACCGAGGCCGTACTCCGCCCCGAGGTCGAGGTCGCCGATTCCGCCATGGCGGAGAAGGCGCTCGCACTCCACGAGCGCGCACACGAACTCTGCTTCATCGCAAGCTCGGTGAACTTCCCGGTCCGGCACGAGGCAACGGTGACCGTCAGCGGAGGGTGACCGTCACCCCCACCACACCCGTCACCGCTCCCACCCCGGCGGCACGTGGATTCGTCGCGCGGCTCCCCGCGTCCCTTGCCGGGCAACGTCCTTCCGTGGAAGGGACCGAGCCGAGGGCAAGGGCGCGGGGAACCGCGGGTCAGCTCAACTGATGCTGCACGAGGTGCCGTTGAGGGTGGCGGCGGTGGGTTTCGGGTCGGTGCCGGACCAGTCGGCGTTGAAGCCGAAGGTGGCGTTGCCGCCGGCCGCGATGGTCCCGTTGTAGGAGAGGTTCGTGGCGCTCACGGTGCTGCCGCTCTGGGTGACCGTGGCGTTCCACGCTTGGGTGACGGTTCTGCTGCCGCCGGGGTAGGTCAGCGCGACCGTCCAGCCGTTGACCGCCGACGCGCTGGTCACGGTGACGTTCGCGGTCAGACCCGTGCTCCACTCGTTGGTGGTGTAGGAGACCGTGCAGGCCCCGCCGCCCGGGGGCGTGGTCGGCGGCGTCGTGGGGGGCGTCGTCGGCGGGGTGGTCGTACCGCTGCCGCCCAGCGCGGTCTGGATCGCGTAGTACGCCGGCTTGGGCTGGTAGTTCTCGTCGTACGGGGTGGCCGCGCCCTGCCCGGGGAAGGTGCTCGGCACCCATGAGGTGGCGTCGTTGAAGCCCCACACCGTGATGCCCTGGCAGCGCGAGACGCCGAGGCAGTCGTCCACCACCTTGGTGTAGTCGCCCGCCTGCTGCTGGAGGTCGGCGGCGCTGGCCGGGGTGTTCATCCGCACATCGAGTTCGGTGACCGCCACGTCCACGCCGAGGTCGGCGAAGCGCTGCAGGTTCGCCTCGAAGTCCGAGGGGATCTGGCCGAGGATGAAGTGCGCCTGGAAGCCGACGCCGTCGATCGGCACGCCTTGCTGCTTCAGCGACTTGACCAGGTCGTACATCGCGTTGCTCTTGGCGTTCTCGCCCTCGATGTTGTAGTCGTTGATGTAGAGCTTGGCGGCCGGGTCGGCGGCGTGCGCGGCCGTGAGGGCGTCGGCGATGTAGGACTGGCCGATCTGGTTGTACCAGATGTCCGAGCGGTAGCTGCCGTCCTCGTTGAACGGCTCGTTGACCACGTCCCAGTGGACGACCTTGCCCTTGTAGTGCGTGACCTCGTCGGTGACGTGCTTGATCATCAGGTCGTGCACCTGCGCGTTGGTGAAGCTGCCGGACGTCAGCCAGTTCGGCAACTGGCTGTGCCAGACCAGGTTGTGGCCGCGCACCTCCATGTCGTGCTGCTGCGCGAAGCTCACGATCTGGTCGCCGGGCCCCCAGTTGTACGTGCCCTGGGTCGGCTCGACGGTGTCCCACTTCATCTCGTTGCCGGGGGTCACCTCGTCGAACTGCGTGCTCGCGATCGACGCCGACGTGCCGGACAGTTCGTTGGCCATCAGGGCGGTGCCCATGTAGATGCCCTTGGCCTCGGCGAGCGTGCGCAGCGGGGTGTCCGCGGCATGGGCGGACGGCATCGCGGTGGCGACCAGCGCGGCCGTCACGGCGATCATGGCGACGCCGGACCCGCCCAGGGCGGATCTCAGGGTGCGCTTCGAGAACATCGGGGGGTACCTCTCTCCAAGTGGGGTTGGACAGGGTTGCTGCGTCCCCGGGAGCCGCCGCGGCCATGCCGTACGGCTCCCCACGGTTCGAAAGTTTCGGGGGCGATTCCGATCTGTGCGCAGACCTTACGACCGCCCCCGTCGAGCGTCAACACTCGCGACGGTCATCGCAGGTGGGAGTAGCGGGAGCGCTCCCATACGCGGGCTGACGCGCGCCCGTCACCGCGCGGAGCACTCCCCGTACCCGGCTCGGCGGCGGGCAGGGTGCGGGCCGGACCGCAGTCCCGCCGTCGAACCGCCCCGCCGTCGAACCGCCCGCCCCCGAGCCGCGCCGCTGTCGACTCCCCCGCCTACTCCCCGGCCCGCTCCCCCGCCGGACCCCGGTCCTCGCCGTCGGCGCGCGGCGGCGCGCTGCTCGCCCGCTCGACCAGCCGCGTCGCCAGGTCCACCCGCAGGGTGCTCGGCTGCTTGCCCCGGCTCAGGTCCAGCACCAGCCGGGCGGCGGCCTCGGCCATCTCCGTCAGCGGCTGGCGGACCGTGGTCAGCGGCGGGCTGATCCAGCGGGCCAGCGGCAGGTCGTCGAAACCGACCACGCTCAGGTCCTGCGGAATGCGCAGGCCCAGCTCGCGCGCGGCCTCGTAGAGCCCCAGGGCCTGGAGGTCGTTGCCGGTGAAGACGGCGGTGGGGCGGTCGGGGCGGCGCAGCAGCTCAAGCCCCACGGTGTAGCCGGCCTCGTGGTGGAAGTCGCCGGACCGCACCAGGTCCGGGTCGTAGTCGACGCCGGCGGTCTCCAGGGCGGCGCGGTAGCCGTCGATCCTGGCCCGGTTGCACATCATGCCGCTGGGGCCGCCGATCACGCCGATCCGGCGGTGGCCCAGCTCCAGCAGGTGGCGGGTGGCGGCGAGGCCGCCCTGCCAGTTGGTGGCGCCGATCGCGGGCACGTCCTCGCCCGGGTCGCCGGCCGGGTCCAGCACCACGAACGGGATGTCGCGGCTGGTGAGCTGGGCGCGCTGCGCCGGGTCCAGGTCGGACAGCACCAGGATCACCCCGGTCGGGCGGCGGGCCAGCACACCGTCCACCCAGGTCTGGCCGGGGCTGAGCCGCCCGGCGGACTCCGACAGCACCACGTTGAGGCTCTCCTGGCGGGCCACGTTCTCCACCCCGCGGATCACCTCCATCGCCCAGGAGCTCTCCAGCTCGTGGAAGACCAGGTCGATCAGCGGGGCCGGCTGCACGCTGCCGCGCCGCCGCTGGTAGCCGTGCCGGCGCAGCAGCTCCTCGACCCGGCTGCGGGTGGCCGGCGCGACGTCGCCCCGCCCGTTGAGAACCTTCGAAACAGTCGGAGCCGACACGCCCGCGGCCCGCGCGATCTCGGCAAGCGTCGCGGTGCCGTCACCGGGGGTCTCCGGCTGGTCGTCACGGGGCGGTTGCACGCTGGTGGCACTCATATCAGCGATCGTAGCCCGCCCGGGGGCCGAGGGCAGCGCCCCGCCCACCCCGCACTTCAGCCCATCGGGGGCCGTAAGCTTCGAATCCACCCGCGAAACATTCGCAGATCGGGTCCGCCCATTCGCGACCGGGGCGCCCCCTCTCGCCGCTTCTCGACGATCAAGTCACCTTCCCCCCAAGGGCGTTGGCCACGGAACGCAGCCATGCCGGCACGTTCCGGGGGTAGCCGAGCCGTTGACGAGAGGAGGTGTGTCATGGAGACGCAGCAGGTCGAGGTGGTGCGCACCACACCGTGGTGGGCACGGATCGTGATCGGCGTGGTCGTGCTGGGACTGCTGTTCTTCCTGCTCGGGAGGGCGAATCTGCTGCCCGGAATCCCGAACCCGTTCGAGGAGAAGACCACCGACCGCAGCGGCCCGGTGCTGCTCAAGTCGATCCAGGACATGAACCGCTTCGAGGGCGCCAGCGGCAACTTCCAGGTCGTGGTGGACCTCGACAAGGACGCCAAGTTCCTGCCCGACGCCGTCCGCGGCAAGCGCACCCTGTACGTGGGGGCCGGCAGCGTGGACGCCTACGTCGACCTCGGAAAGGTCGGCACCGGCGCGGTGCAGGTCTCCGACAACCGCAGGACCGCGGCGATCCGGCTGCCGCACGCCGGACTGGAGCGCGCCTCGCTCGACCCCAAGCACTCCTACGTGGTGTCGCAGCAGCGCGGCCTCTTCGACCGGATCGGCGACTTCTTCAGCGGCAACCCCGGCAACATGCAGCAGCTCAACGAGCTGGCCGCGTCGAAGATCCAGACCGCCGCCAAGCAGAGCGAGTTGGCGCAGCGCGCCGAGACCAACACCCGAAGCATGCTGACGCGGATGCTGACGTCGCTGGGGTTCACCAAGGTGAGCGTGGTCTTCGGTACGGCGCCGGCGACACCCAGCCCTTCCGCTTCCCCGTCCCACTCGCCGACGAGCTGAGCGTCGGGCACGTCCACCGGGTCCGGCAGGTCCTGAACCGGCGGTCGCGAACCGGCGAGTTGCGAACCGGCGGGCCCGTCCGGCTCACTCCGAGCCGGCGCCGAACCCCCGGGCGCCCTCCTCGCCCAGCAGGGCGGGCAGCAAGTGCCGCTCCTCGTAAGCGAAGTGCGCCTCCGCGCCGGCGGCGAGGGCGTCGAGCCGGGCCCGCACGGCTGCGGGTCCGGCACCCTCCCGCACCATCGCGCGCAACTCGGCCAGCTCCTGGGCCACTTCGCGGTGCTCGGCCCGCAACCGGGCCAGCACCGGGGCGAGGTGGGGGAAGGCGGAGTCGAAGGCGGGCAGCACCGCCTCTTCGGTGCCGTGGTGCGCGCCCAGCGCGTCGCAGAACGCCAGGCAGTGCACGGCGAGTTCGGCGGTGGCCGGCTCGCCGTACCGCAGGGCGGCGAGTTGGCCGCGCAACTCGGTGTGCACGGTGAGGAGTTGGTAGGCGATGGCGCGGTTGCGGTCGGCGTCCGGCGCCGTGAGGTCCAGGGGGTGCAGCGCCACCACGGGGATGGTCCGCGCGGTCCGGGTCTCGTACTCCCCGTAGGCGGGCACCGCGGCGACCTGCCGGGCCCAGGCGCGGTCGCGTTCCGCCCCGGCCAGCGGCCGCGCGCGGACCGCCAGGGTGCGCACGCCGTCGGCGCCGTCGCCGATCTCGACCTGCGCCTGGGGGTGGGCGAGCAGGTTGTGGTACCAGCCGGGGTGCCGGTCGGCGCCCGCGTTCGAGCCGAACACGTGGAGGGCGTCGCCGTCCCTGGCGTAGCCGATCGGGTGGGTGCGGCGCAGGCCGCTGCGCGCGCCGAGGGTGGTGAGCAGCAGCAGGTCGGCGCCGGCGAACATGCCGCCGACCCGGCCGCCGTTCGCCCGGAACTCCGTGATGACCTGCCCGGTCCAGTCGGCCATGGGAATGCCCCTCTCCGATACGCTCGGACCACGGGAATGCTTCACTTTGCAAGCAAAGCATCTTTGAGGGCAAAGCTATGGGAGGCGGGCTGCCATGTCAATCACGGGTGACGGCCGCGCGGACGCGGGCGCAGGCAGGGCGGGCGCGGGCGCGGTGGACCCGAGCGGCGCGGCAGCGCGCACGGGCGGTGCCGCGCAGGCGGGCGCGGGGGACGCGGGCGCACCAGGCACCGACAGGGCACGCGCCGGCACGGGAAGCGCCGGCACGGGAAGCGCCGGCACGGGAAGCGCCGGTACGGGAGGCGCCGGCACGGCGGACGGGAGCCCGGCAGGCGAGGGCCCGGTGGGCCCGGACGGTCCGAGCAGCGACTCCGCGGACGTGAGCGCCGACGGCCTCTCCGTCGACGACGGCATCCGCACCCTCCTGCGCCTGATGCCCCGCATGGTCGGCCGGGCCAAGCGGATCAAGCTCCCGGAGGAGCTGAGCGGCTACTCCCTCGCGCCCCGCCACCTCTCGCTCTTCTCCTACCTGCTCTTCGACGGCCCGTTGTCGGTGAACGACCTCGCCACCCGGTTGGAGGTCGCCCCCGCGACGGTGAGCCTCATGGTCAGCGACCTCGCCAAGCAGGGCGTCCTGCGGCGCGACGCCGACCCCGGCGACCGCCGCCGCGCGGTCGTGTCGATCGACCCCGCCCACCACCCCGCCATCAGCAACTGGCTGGCCCGCGGAGCCACCGCCTGGCGACAGGCGCTCGCCCCGCTCACCCCCGCCGAACGCCGCATGTTCGTCACCACGTTGCAGACCTACGAGTCCGCGCTCGCCGACAACTGACCATGCGTCAGGCGGCCTTGGAGCCCTGCCGTGGCGCCGTGGACTCGGGTCGGCAGCGCAGACCGGTCCCGGGGAGACCGCATGGGTGAGCAGGCCGCGCAGGACGAGACGCCCGCGCAGAAGAAGGAACGGGCGGGGCAGGATGCGTCGCACCCGGTGGTTCGCGGTGGGAGCCGCAGGGCTCGTCGCGGCAGACGTGCAGCGGCTCGTGGCCGTGCCGGAGACCATCGGAATCCTCAGCACGGGCGGCATCTCCCTCCCCCACGGCCGCGGCGTGGGTTTCGGCATCTCCACCAACGGGTCCGTCAAACCGCTGCCCGGCCCCCACGAAGCCGAGCTCGGCCTGTGTCAGGACGAGTTCGATGCCGACTGGCACCTGGTCCAAGCCGGAGACGTGACCACCGGGTACGGCGTCCGCGTCAAGGTGCTCAAGGTCTGGCGCACGCCCAATTCCGACCACGACGCCATGGACATCCAGGCCGACGCGTCGCCCACCCCGCCACCGACCCCCATCCCCCCTTCCCCAGCACCCCCGCGACGGCGTCGCGCCCGCCGGACTGAGAGTCCCGCGGGCCCGGGAGCGCGGGTGCGCCTACTCCCCCGGCTCCACTCCGCCGTCGCCGCGGGTGGCCGCGAGGGCCCGGGCGCCCGCGGCGACGAGTTCGGCGACGATCCGGTCGAGGGCGGCGAGGTCGTCCGCGGGCAGGGCGGCCAGCGCGGGTGGGGCGTTGCCGAGGATCGCGTTGGCGCGGGCGGCGGCGGCCCGTCCCTTCTCGGTCGCGGACACGATCTTCGCGCGGCGGTCGGTGGGGTGCTGGTGCCGCTCGACCAGGCCGCGCTCCTCCAAGTCGTCGACCACCAGGGTGAGATAGGGGCGGTCGGAGGCGAGTTCGGTGGCGAGGTCGCTCATCCGGTACGACCGCGCGGCGATCCGGCGCAGCGCCTTGACCCGGAAGAAGCTCATGCCGAGCGCCTCGGCCGTCTCCTTGCGGCGCTCGTTCTGCTCCAGAACGAGGGCCCGCAGGTTGTTCCAGACCCGCTCGGCCGCGTCCGCGGCCTCACCCGAGCCCGCGCCCGCACCCGGACCCGAGCCCGCACCCGTACCCGGACCCGCGCCCGAACCCCCGCCCGCGTCGTCCACATTCACCGTCGTCATGACGTGCTCACCGCCACCTTGTCCTTCTCCGACTCGGGCGCCATCAGCTCCGACGCCGTACGCTCCGCCGTGCCGCGGGCCCAGCGGCCGGTGGTGAGGATACCCAGCAGCAGCACGGCGGCCCCGCACCCGGTGATGATCCACCATGCTCCCGCGTGCAGGCCCGCGGCGAGTGCCGCGCCCAGGACCGCGACGCCGAGCGCCTGGCCGACCTGGCGGCTGGTGGACGCGACCGCGGCCGCCACACCGGACTGGGCGCGGGGCATGCCGGACACGGCGGTATTGGTGATCGGCGCGTTGATCAGGCCGAAGCCGATGCCGAACAGGACGTACGCGGTGAACAGCTTGACGTTGTCCGTCTCGGCGTCGAACCCGGCGAAGAGCACGCCGCTGGCGGTCATCGTGATCCCGGCGAGCACCAGCGGCAGCCGCGGCCCGCGGGCACCGACCAGCCGTCCGGACAGCGGTGCGAAGACCAGGCACATCACGGCCATCGGCACCATGTAGAGGCCGGCGCCGAGCGCGGACAGGCCCCGGGTGTTCTGGAGGTAGAGGGTGTTGAGGAAGAGGAACCCGCCGAGCGCCGCGAAGCCGCAGACCGCGATGACGGTGGCGCCGCTGAACGGGACGCTGCGGAAGAAGCGCACGTCGATCAGCGGGTCGAACCGGCGCCGTTCGTACCGGGCCAGCGCGGCGATCGCGGCCGCGGCGACCACGAAGCAGCCGACGATCAGCGGGGAGCCCCAGCCCGCGCCGGTGCCCTCGATGATCCCGTAGGTGAGGCTGCCGAGCAGCGCGATCACCAGCACCTGGCCGACCGGGTCGATCCGGCGGGGACGCGGCGCGCGCGACTCCGGCACGAACCGTGCGGTCAGCGCCAGCGCGGCCACGCCGACCGGCAGGTTGATCCAGAAGATCGAGCGCCAGCCGACCGACTCCACCAGCGCACCGCCGATGATCGGCCCGGCCGCCATGCTGATGCCGACCACGCCGCCCCACACGCCGATCGCCTTGGCGCGCTCCTTGGCATCGTCGAAGGTGTTGGTGATGATCGACATCGCCACGGGGTTGAGCATCGAACCGCCGACCGCCTGGAGCATGCGGAAGGCGATCAGCCAGCCCAGGCCGGGGGCGAGACTGCACAGCGCCGACCCGAGGGTGAACACCACCAGCCCGATCTGGAAGACCCGTTTGCGCCCGATCCGGTCGGCGGTGGAGCCGGACAGCAGCAGCAGCGACGCGATCACCACCAGGTACGCGTCGATCGTCCACTGCAGGCCGGAGAGCGAGGCGTGGAAGTCGCGCTGCATCGACGGCAGCGCGACGTTCAGGATCGTGTTGTCCAGGCTGACGATCAGCAGGCTCATGCAGCAGATCGCCAGGATCAGCATCCGGCGCCGATAGGTCGTCTCGGGCATACCGTCGCGTCCCCACCCTCTCATCGCTTGTACAAACAGAATCATTACTACTGTACAACCAAATTCATTACTGTCGTACAACCGTTTTCCCCGACCACCTCCGCCGGTACGGGACAATGGCCGTATGACCGCTGACGCCACCCTGGCCCCGCCCGCGACGGGCACCTCGGCCCCGCCCGCGCCCGGCGCGCTCCGGATCGGCCCGCACACCGTGTGGCCGCCGGTCGTGCTCGCGCCCATGGCCGGGATCACCAACGCGCCCTTCCGCACGCTGTGCCGGGAGTTCTCCGGCGGCCAGGGGCTGTTCGTCAGCGAGATGATCACCACTCGGGCGCTGGTCGAGCGCAACGACAAGACCATGCAGCTCATCCACTTCGACGCCACCGAGACGCCGCGCTCCATCCAGCTCTACGGCGTGGACCCGGTGACCGTCGGCAAGGCGGTGCGGATGATCGTGGACGAGGACCTCGCCGACCACGTCGACCTCAACTTCGGCTGCCCTGTGCCGAAGGTCACCCGCAAGGGCGGCGGCTCGGCCCTGCCCTTCAAGCGGAACCTGCTGCGGGCGATCCTGCGCGAGGCGGTCGGCAGCGCGGGCGACCTGCCGGTGACCATCAAGATGCGCAAGGGCATCGACGACGACCACCTCACCTATCTCGACGCCGGCCGGATCGCCGTCGAGGAGGGGGTCACGGCGGTCGCGCTGCACGGCCGTACCGCCGCGCAGCACTACGGCGGCACCGCGGACTGGGAGGCCATCGCCCGGCTCAAGGAACACGTCCCCGAGATCCCGGTACTCGGCAACGGCGACATCTGGTGCGCGGACGACGCGGTGCGGATGATGCGGGAGACCGGGTGCGACGGCGTGGTGGTCGGGCGCGGGTGCCTGGGGCGCCCCTGGCTGTTCGGCGACCTCGTGGCCGCGCTCGGCTCGGGTGCGGCCCGCTCCGGCGGCTCGGCCGGCTCCGGCGGTGACGTCTCCGGCGGCGGCGCTCCCGCCACGCCCGACTTCGGCACGGTGGCCGCGGTGATGCTGCGGCACGCCGAACTCCTCGGGCAGTGGCTCGGCGACGAGACCCGCGGTGTGGTCGACTTCCGCAAGCACGTGCCCTGGTACACCAAGGGGTTCTCGGTCGGCTCCGACGTCCGGCGCGCCCTCGCGATGGCCTCGTCCCTGGCGGAGATGGCCGATCTGCTCGGGTCGCTGGACCGGACGCAGCCGTGGCCGGCCCACGCGGACGGCCCGCGCGGGCGCACCGCGCCCGGCAAGAGGGTCGTCCTGCCGGACGGGTGGCTGAACGACCCCTACGAGTGCGCGGCCCTGACGGAGGACGCGGAGTCGGCGACTTCCGGAGGGTGACCCACGTCCGGAGGCTGACCGACCTCCGGAGGCTGGCGCGGGCCGCCCGGCCGACGCCGGCCCTTCACCGTGGCGTGCGGGTCACCACCCTCACGCGCGGGCCGGCGGCGGTGTCGGGGCCGCCGTCCTGATCCCGGCCGTGAGCCGGTCGATCAGCGCGTCCCACTCCTCACGGGTGGACGGCTTCCCTCGCACCCCCGGGCGGGTCTGCCAGGGCAGCGGCCCGTCCGGCCTGCGGTACTCGACCCCGAACGCGTCCAGCCGGGCGAGATGCGCCTGGAGGCGGACCCGGAACTCGCCGAAGTCCCGCTCTCCGGTGGTCCACAGCGCCTCCGCGACGGCACACAGCCGGGGGAAGACGTAGTAGTCGACGGTGCGCGGCGAGTCCATGTGCTCGGTCCACACATTGGCCTGTCCGCCGACGACACGGGTCGCTTCCTCCGCGGTGAGCGCCGCCGGGACCGGGTCGAAGGAGTAGGCGTCCTCCAGCGTGAGCGGGATGGAGAACGGGATCGGTTCGTCGTCCTGTTCGGACTGGCGGTAGTCGAGGTAGACCAGGTGGTCAGGGCAGGACAGCACGTCGAAGCCCCGGCGCGCGCCCGTCACGGCTCCGGCGGTGCCCCGCCAGGAGGCGATCATGGCGCTGTCGGGCAGCGGGCCTTCCAGCGCTTCGTCCCAGACCAGCACCCGGCGGCCGAGGGTCCCCAGGTGGTCGGCGAGCTGGGTGGTGAACCACGACTGGAGCCCCTTCTCGTCGGCCAGACCGCGCTCCGCGATGAGTTGCTGGGTGCGCGCGTCCTGCCGCCACTGCTCCTTCGGGCACTCGTCACCGCCGATGCCGACGTGGAGCGACGGGAACAGCTCGGTGATCTCGTCGAGCACGTGGCGGTAGAACGCGACGGTGGACTCCTCGGCGTTGAGCAGGTGGGGGTTGACGCCCCAGCGGGTGCGCACCCCCAGCCGGGCGTCGGTCACCCCCAGTTCGGGGTACGCGGCGATCGCGGCCTGGGAGTGCCCGGGCACGTCGATCTCGGGGACGATGCTGATGTGCCGGTCCGCCGCGAAGGCGACGATCTCGCGGATGTCGTCCTGGGTGTAGTAGCCGCCGTGCGGCCGGTTGTCGTCCGGAGCGTCCTCCGCGGCGCCCAGCGGGGAGGACGCGCGCCAGCTGCCCACCTCGGTCAGCCGCGGGTAGCGGCGGATCTCGACCCGCCAGCCCTGGTCGTCGGTGAGGTGCAGATGCAGCACGTTCAGCCGGTGCAGGGCGAGCAGGTCGATCAGGCGCAGCAGCGCGTGCTTGGGCATGAAGTGCCGGGCGACGTCGAGCAGGAGACCGCGCCAGGCGAACCGCGGCCGGTCCTCGACGGTGACCGCGGGGACGCTCCACCGGGGCGCGTGGCCGGTGGCGGCGGCACGGTACACGTCGGGCGGCAGGAGTTGCAGCAGGGTCTGGCCGCCGTAGAAGACGCCCGCGCGGCTGCCGCCCGCCACCCGGATGCCCTCGGGCTCGACGGTGAGCCGGTATTCCTCCGGGCCCAGGGCGTCGTCCAGTTCGAGGGCGATCCGCCGGGACGCGTCGGTGTTCAGCGGAAGCAGGAGGCGGGTCGGGCGCCGCAGCGCGTCGAGCAGCCAGTGCGCGGTCGGCAGCAACTCGGGCGGTGCGGTGAGGCCGGTGGCTTCGTCCAGCGGGAAGGCTCCGGAACGGCGGTGCACGGAGGCCGGGCGGGGCAGCAGCATCGGGAGGTCAGCCTTTCACGGCTCCGGCGGACACACCGGAGACAAGTTTACGCTGGATGATCATGAAGAAGAGGACGACGGGGAGCGAGAAGACGACCGACCCGGCCATCTGACCGCTGAAGTCGGTGCCGGTCAGCGGGGTGGAGAACGAGGCGAGCCAGACCGGCAGGGTGTAGTGGCTCTGGTCCTTCATGAAGGTGAACGCGATGAGGTAGTCGTTCCAGGCGGCGATGAACGCGAAGATTCCGGAGGCGATCACGCCGGGGACGACCAGCGGGAAGAGGATGCGGGAGAGCACCTGCCAGGTGCTCGCGCCGTCGATGCGCGCGGCTTCCTCGATCTCGACCGGGATGGCGACGAAGAAGCCGCGCATCACCCAGATGGAGAACGGCAGCACCAGCGCCAGGTACGCCAGGATCAGACCGGTGTACGTGCCCAGCAGCCCGGCCTTGTTGAAGACGATGAAGGTCGGGATGAGCAGCGCGGTGCCGGGCAGCATCTGGACGACCAGGATCGCGACCATGATGGTGCGCCGGCCGCGGAACCGGAACCGGGTCAGGGCCGCGGCGGCGAACATCCCCAGCACGACGGAGAGCGCCACCGTCCCGCCCACCACGACGAGGCTGTTCCTGAGGTCCCGGGCGAAAGCGGTCTGGTTGATCGCGGCGTCGAAGTTCGCCGGCGTGGGCGAGGTGGGAAAGAACCGCGGGGTCGGGGTCATGGCCTGGGACCGCGGTTTGAACGCCGTGTTGATCATCCAGTAGACGGGGAAGAACCACAGGACGCAGAACACCGCGGCGGTGAGGTTGGCGCCGACGCGCCCTCGCCGCCCTCGGCGCCGTCGAGGACGGCGCGCGGAAACGGCAGCGGAAGCCGAAGCGGCAGCAGAAGCCGAGGCGGAAGCAGCGGCCGAAGCAGAAGCCGACGCGGAAGTGCTCGGGCAGCGGGTCACAGATCCTCCCCGGAACGCAGCAGGTTGCGGATGTAGAGGGCCGTGAGTCCGAGCAGGACGACGGTGGTGACCACGGACAGCGCCGCGCCCTGGCCGATGTGGAAGTTCACGAAGGCGGTCTTGTAGGAGTAGATCCCCAGCGTGGTCGTGGCGTCGTCGGGTCCGCCGGAGGAGATCAGCCAGATCTGGTTGAAGACGTTGAAGTCCCAGATCACCGACATCAGCGTGACCAGGAGCAGGGTGGGCCGCAGCATCGGCAGGGTGATCGACCACCACACCCGCCACTCGCCGGCGCCGTCCAGCCGTGCGGCCTCGTCGAGTTCGGCCGGAAGCTGGGTGAGGGCCGCGTAGAGGGTCAGCGCGATGAAGGGCACCGCCTGCCAGACGACGAGCGCCCCGATGGACAGGTAGGCCAGCCAGGCGTTGTTGGACCAGTCGGTGCTGGTCATGTCGCCGAAGAGGTGGGTCTGGGTGAGCAGCCAGTTGACCACGCCGTACCCGGGCTGGAACAGCCACTTCCACACCAGCGAGGAGGCGACGGTGGGCATCGCCCAGGCGAAGATCAGCACCACCGTGGTGAGGGTGCGCATGCCGCTGCCGAGCTTGGTCAGCAGATGGGCCACGCCGGTGCCGATGACGACGCTGCCGAGCACCATGGCCGCGGTGAAGACGGCGGTGCGGCCCAGCGAGCGCCAGAACTCGGCGCTGCCGAACAGGGTGCCGTACTGGCTGAAGCCGACGATCCGGTAGGCGCCGGTGAACAGGGTGCGCTGGTCGTAGTCGGTGAACGAGGCCCACACGAGGAACGCGATCGGCAGCACGCTGACGGCGATCAGGACGAGCCCGGCGGGGGTGAGCAGCAGCCATGGGGCCAGGTGGTGGCGACGGCGCCGCGGTGCGGGGCCGGGCGGAGAACCGGTCGGAGGGGCGTGGCGGACACGCGTCATCAGGGAACTGGTCATGGGTCTTCTCTGGGTTCTGGCGGACAGCGCGGCCGCCGAACACCTGGTCGCGTGCCCACGCTGGTCGGGGGGTCGACCGGAATCGCCGGTACGACGGGGGCCGGTGACGGCCGCGGGTCAGAGGATCGCCCTCCGCGCCGACAGCCGGCGGCGCGGTCCTGGATCACGCGGGGCCGGTCACTGACCGGAGTTGAGCACCTTGGACGCGGCGCCGTCGAAGGCCGTGGCCGCCGTGGACGGCGACTTGGAGCCGGAGGCGATCGAGCTGAAGAGGCTGTTGATGTCCTTGTCGCCCTCGATCTGTGCCCAGTCGGCACTGGCCGGGGTGGCGTCGGAGCGCAGCGCGGCCTCGAAGAAGCCCTTGTTGAGCGCGGTGAGGTGCGCCTTGGCCGCCGTGATCCCCTGGGAGCTGTTGGGGATGAAGCCCTCCTTGCCGGCGATCCAGGTGGACTGCACGCTCGGGCTCGCCGCGATCTTCGTCCAGGCGAGGGCGAGTTCGGTGTTCTTGCTGTGCGCGGCGATGCCCCAGTCCGAGCCGCCGAGGAACACCGGCTGGTTCCGGCCCGACGTGCCGGGGAACGGGAAGGTGCCCAGGTCGGAGTCGGTCAGCTTCGGGTTGGCCTTCTCGATGGCGGCGATGAACCCGCTGGTGGCGATGATGGCCGAGGTCTTGCCGTCGGCGAGCACCTGCGTCTGATCGGGCGTCAGCACGTCGACGGTGCGCGACGCGGGGCTGGAGTAGGTGTTCTGGAACGCCTTGAACGCCCGCAGTCCCCGCTGGGCCGCGGCCGAGGTCAGCCCCGGTTGCCAGTCGGAGCCCTTCTTCGTGGCGATGGCGCCGCCCGCGTCCCAGACGTACTGGATGCCCGCGTACCAGTTCTGGCCGGGGTAGTAGAAGGGCGAGAAGTCCTTGGCCGGGTGGGCGGTGCGCACCTTGTCCAGGTCCGCGGTCAGTTCGGCGTAGGTCGTGGGCGCCTTGGTCACCCCGGCCTGCGCCCACATGGTCTTGTTGTAGATGACCGCGCGCGCCCCGGCGAAGCCCGGGACACCGTAGAGATGCCCGTCCACGGTGGCCGGGTCGACCAGGCCGGCCAGCCAGGTCTGCTGCTGCGCCAGGTCCTCGCGGTAGGAGGTGAGGTCCTTCAGGCCGCCGTTCGCGGCGAACGCGGCGACCTGGGTGTTGCCGATGTCCAGCACGTCGGGCGGGTTGGCGGTCGACAGCGCCGTGGTGACCTTGGTGGTGATGTCGTCCCAGCTCTGCACCTGGATGCTGACCTTCGCCCCGGTCTGCTGGGTGAACCGGCTGTCGATCGCCTTGAGCACGGCGTCGCTGTAGTCGCCGTCCATCACCCACACGGTGAGCTTGCCGCCCTTGCCGCCGGTGGCCGAGACCTGGCGCTGGTCGGTGCTGGAGCCGCCGTTCCCGGCACTGCCGCAGGCGGCCAGGCCACCGGCCAGCGCGAGCACGAGGGCGGCCGCGAGCGTGCCTTGTCTGTACGTCATGGTGCTTCCTTCGGGGCATGTCCGGTGACGGTCACCGGTTTTCCGGCAGAACTCATGGCTGTGCGGCGGGGCGCGGGACGAACAGCTCGCGTCCGCGGACGCCGGTACGAAGGCCCGGTCTCGCGCGCGCGACCGGGCGGTCAGAGGACGTTCAGTTCTCCGGCGAGCACGAGGCACGCCGCGCCCTGGAGGATCAGGTCGTGGTCCTCGGTCAGGGCCCTGATCCGCAGCGAGGCGCCGATCGGCGGCAGGGTGCGCATCCGGACGGTGTCGGCGGCGGCCTCCAGCAGCGGGCCCTGGAGCAGTTCGGCCGCGCCGACGAGGACCAGTTCGTTGAGGTTGAGCGCGCAGGCGATCGGGGCGAGCACCATGCCGAGCGCCTCGCCGGCGCCGGTCAGGATCTCCGCCCGCTGCCCGGCGCCGGCCTCGGCCAGCCGCTCCCGCAGGCAGCCGGCGTCGATCAGGGGGTCGAGGCACCCGCGGCGGCCGCAGATGCACAAGGCTCCGGCCGGATCGACCGTGACGTGCCCGATCTCCCCCGCGGCGAACTGCTCCCCCTCCACCAGCTGGCCGTCCACCACCAGCCCCGCGCCGACCCCGTGTTCGGTCAGGATCACCATCAGGTTCAGCGAGCGCGCCTCTCGCAGATGGAGCACCGCCAGCGCGGCGGCGTTCGCGTCGTTGCCGACGTACGCCGGGACACCGAACCGCTCGGTGAGCCGTGCGGCCATCGGCAGGCCCTGCCAACCCAGGTGCGCCGCATGGCGGATGACTCCCCGGTCGTCCACGGTGCCGGGCGTGGCCACGCCCAGGCCGAGCACCCGGCTCGGGGCCGCGTCCACCAACCGGGCGGCCAGTTCGGCGACCAGGTCCCAGGCCGCCGCGCCGACGGCGTCCCCGATGTCGGTCCTGGCCCGGGCCACCACCCTCCCGCGCAGATCCGTGACCGCTCCGGAGAAGTGGCCGTCCGGCGAGAGGTCCAGCACGACGGCGCTCCTGCTGCCGTCCTGGATCTCCACCAGCGGGGACGGCTTGCCGCGCCGCGGGCCGCTCTCCACCGGCCGCTCCGCGTACGCCACCAGGCCGTCCGTCTCCAACTCCGCGACCAGCGCCGAGATCGTCGGCGCCGTCAGCCCGGACTCGCGGGTCAGGTCCGCCCGGCTCATCGCGCCTTGGCGGTACAGGGTCGTCAGGACCAGCGAGCGGTTGTGGGCTCGGCTGTCCTGGGTCTGCGCCTTCGTGCGCTCGGCCCGTCTGCGCGGAACGGGCGGCAGAGCGAACAGCCCCCTGGGCGGGCGCTGTCCCTTGGCCGTCCTCGCATCACTCACCGGGGCTCCAATTTCTTAGATGTCTTTACTTAAGACGCCTTAAGGCTGGCTCGGCGGCGTACCTCTGTCAAGGGGTGCGGCGGCACCGGGATCGCCAACGGCGGCCCTCCGCAGCCCTCTTGACAGGACCGGAGCGGCATCCCAACCTTCTAAGGCCCCTTAAATTAAGCGTCTTAAGTTATGGACGCCCCTCGCGCGTGGCGTTCACGACACCTGCGCCCGCGGCGGCCCAGCCCGCAGTCCCCTCGCCCTACGGAGGCAAACCCATGCCACCCAGCAGATCCCGATCCGCCACGTCCGGACGCCGGAGGACAGCACTGACCGGAACCCTGTCGGGGCTCCTCGTGGCCGGGCTGGCGGTGACCGGGCTGGTGAGTCCGACCTCCGCGGCGGCGGCCGGCGCGGGGCCGATCACCATCGGCGGAAAGTGCCTGGACGACGCGGACTTCGGCACCGGCAACGGCTCGGTCGTCCAGGTGTTCACCTGCAACGGCTCGGCGGCGCAGAACTGGACCTGGCAGGCCGACGGCGCCCTCACCGTGACCATCGGCAGCACCACGAAATGCCTGGACGTCACCGGCGCCTCGAACGCCGACGGCGCCCTCGTCCAGCTCTACGACTGCGTCGCCGGCGCCCCGCAGCAGGGCTTCCGGCACCTGCCCGACGGCACGCTCTACAGCGCAAGGTCCGCCAAGTGCCTTGCCGTGCAAGGAGGTTCGATCGAGGACCACGCGCGCGTCGGCCTGGAGCCCTGCGACCCCGCCCAGAGCACCGAGCAGTGGTCCGCGCCCGCCGCACCGGCCTCGGGGTACACCCTGTCCGGGGCCGCCCCCGTCCCGTACGACCGCTCCGACGACACCCCCGCGTCCGTCTTCACCGACCAGGACGGCAGCTTCTACTACACCCAGGCCCACTCCCTGTACGGGCCGACCGACTCCCGGCAGTGGAAGTTCTACACCGGTGCCGACTTCGACCACTCCTCCGACGCGTCGATCGACACCGCGGTCAACCCCGCCAACAGCGCCGACCGCAACGACGACACCACCTGGCGCTGCAACAACAGCCCGACCGGCACGTCGGCCAGCTACGACACGGCCGACCTCGCCGGATACGCGGAGCGCAACTACTGCGACCTGAGCGGCGTATGGGTCGACCCCGACACCGGCTGGTGGTACGGCCTGGTCCACAACGAGTTCACGCCCAGCCCCTTCGGCGACGGCATGCACTACGACGGGATCGACTACGCCGTCTCCAAGGACCACGGCGCCACCTGGGCGATCCAGGGCCACGCCATCACCTCGCCGTACAGCACCCAGCGGGGCGACACGGCCGCCTTCCCGCAACAGACCTACTCCTACGGCGACGGCGACCAGCGCATGTTCGTCGACTACGCCTCCGGCTACTTCTACGTCTTCTACGCCTCCCGCACCCTCAACAAGTCCGGCGGCGGGTCCATCTGGGAGGAGCACGCCGCACGCGCCCCCCTCTCGCAGAAGATGGCCGGCTCGTCCTGGCAGAAGTGGTACGACGGCGCCTGGCAGTCCCCCGGCGTCGGGGGCGCCGAGAGCGACATCGTCCCCGCGGACGGCGGCGGCCCCGGATACATCGACGCCGGAGACGACTACCACCCCGCCACCGCCGGCAGCACCGCCGCCCAGGTCAGCGCCGGCACCCTGCCGGACAACTCCCAACTGGCCGTCATGAACGTCGCCTGGGACGCCTACCTCGGCAAGTACATCGCCACCCCGCAGAACAACGTCGCCCAGAACACCGGCGTCGACACCCCGCTGCACGTCTACGCCACCGACAGCCTGGCCGGCGAGAAGTGGGTCGACCTCGGCCTGGTCACCAGCGACACCAACGGCGCGTGGTACCGCTGGTTCCTGGACCCCGCCAACAAGACCAGCTCCACGGTGGTCGGCAGGACCTTCCGCTCGTACTGCGCCTTCGAGTGCTCGGGCGACAGCCAGGGCGAGTACGTCGACGTCACCCTGGCACCGACCTCGTCCTCCCTGCTGCCGGCGGCGCCCGTCACCGGCGCCACGCAGATCACCGCGGGCAACGGCCGGTTCCTCAAGCAGAGCGGCACCTCGCTGACGACCACCTCCTCCTCCCGCGCCGCCGACCAGCACTGGACCTTCACCGCCACCGGCGACGGCTTCTACACCGTGGCCAACGCCGCGACCGGCCAGGTCCTCGGGGTGGGGACCGGCGACGCCGGACGCGCCTGGGGCGCCCCGGTCACCGTCGGCACGTCCGGCTCGGCCCCCGCCGTCGGCCGGCAGTGGAGCGTCCAGAAGACGACGTCGGGCGGCTTCCGCCTGGTCAACCGGTACAGCGGGCTGGCGCTCAGCATGACCGCGGGCGCCGTGACCACCTCGCCGCAGCGCGGCTGGGACAACCGCACCGCGAAGGGCGGCGACCGGACCCCGTCCGCCGCCCAGCTGCTCTCCTTCACCCGCTGAGCGGCGCCCCCCAACGCCCCCCAACTCCCCCCGGCGAACCCCGGCGAACCCCCGGCCCGTCCCGGTGCCTGCCGCCGCCCCGCACCTCGCGCGGCGGCAGGCACCCGCACCTCGCGCGGGCACGCACCCGCCTCCTCCCCTGCGTACTCCGCGTACGTCCAACAGATGAGACACCGGGCACCCGGAACGCGTGATTCCCGCCACGCCTGATACCCGTTGCGCTCAAATGAGCGCACATCAGAGCGCCCTACTTCTCGAATGCTCGGCACTCAGTGCCACTCCGGTTGCGTACACCCACCCACCGCACCCGTCACCCTGCGTACGCGAACCGCCCGCCGCACCTCGCGCTGCGAGGTCTTCCGTTCGACTCGTGAACGGAGGGCCCGGCCCCGAGGGACGGCCGCGCACTTTGGATTAGACGGCAGACGAGCGGTTACACCCGTGTGTCGTGGTGATGGACATACTTGGGCACCTTCGAGATGGGTACGCTCCCCGCCGTCAGGGCATCCAGGACGCGAGGAGTCAACGGACCCGTGTCGACACGCGAGAAGAAGCGCAAGTACGTCTACGACTTCACAGAGGGCAACAAGGACCTCAAGGACCTGCTCGGCGGGAAAGGTGCGAACCTCGCCGAGATGACCAACCTCGGTCTGCCCGTCCCTCCGGGCTTCACCATCACCACCGAGGCGTGCAAGGTCTACCTGGAGTCCGGCGCGGAACCGGCCGCGCTCCGCGACGAGGTGAGTGCGCACCTCGACGCGCTGGAGCAGCGGATGGGCCGCACGCTCGGCCAGCAGGACAACCCGCTGCTGGTGTCGGTGCGTTCCGGGGCGAAGTTCTCCATGCCCGGGATGATGGACACCGTCCTGAACATCGGGCTGTCGGACGCGTCGGTGGCCGGCCTGGCCGCGCAGGCCGGCGGCGACGAGCGGTTCGCCTGGGACTCCTACCGGCGTCTGGTGCAGATGTTCGGCAAGACCGTGCTCGGGGTGGACGGCGACCTCTTCGAGGAGGCGCTGGAGGAGGCCAAGCGGGCCAAGGGCGCCGACAGCGACCTCGGGCTCGACGCCGCCGACCTGCGGCAGCTCGTCGACGAGTTCAAGGCGATCGTCGCCAGGCAGGCCGGGCGGGACTTCCCGCAGGAGCCGCGCGAGCAGATGGACCTGGCGATCCGGGCGGTCTTCGACTCCTGGAACACCGAGCGGGCCAAGCTCTACCGCCGCCAGGAGCGCATCCCCGGCGACCTCGGCACGGCCGTCAACGTCTGCTCGATGGTCTTCGGCAACCTCGGCCCCGACTCCGGCACCGGGGTGGCCTTCACCCGCGACCCGGCCAGCGGCCAGCAGGGCGTCTACGGCGACTACCTGCAGAACGCGCAGGGCGAGGACGTGGTGGCCGGCATCCGCAACACCGTGCCACTGGCCGACCTGGAGTCGATCGACAAGGCGTCGTACGACGAGCTGATGAAGATCATGGAGACGCTGGAGACGCACTACAAGGACCTGTGCGACATCGAGTTCACCATCGAGCGCGGGCACCTGTGGATGCTGCAGACCCGGGTCGGCAAGCGGACCGCGGCCGCCGCCTTCCGGATCGCCACGCAACTGGTGGACCAGGGGCTGATCGACGAGGCCGAGGCGTTGCAGCGGGTCAACGGGGCGCAACTCGCCCAGTTGATGTTCCCCCGGTTCGAGGACTCCGCGACCGTCGGCGCCAGGTTCCAGCGGATCGGCTGGGGCATCGCCGCCTCGCCGGGCGCGGCCGTCGGGAAGGCGGTCTTCGACTCGTACACCGCGGTGAAGTGGTCGCGGTCCGGGGAGCGGGTCATCCTGATCCGGCGCGAGACCAACCCGGACGACCTCAACGGCATGATCGCCGCCGAGGGCATCCTCACCTCGCGCGGCGGCAAGACCTCGCACGCGGCGGTGGTGGCGCGCGGGATGGGCAAGACCTGCGTGTGCGGCGCGGAGGAGCTGGAGGTCGACACCAAGCGGCGGCGGCTGACCGCGCCCGGTGGCGTGGTGATAGAGGAGGGCGACCTCATCTCGATCGACGGGTCCTCGGGGAAGGTGTACGTCGGGGAGGTGCCCGTGGTGCCGTCGCCGGTGGTCGAGTACTTCGAGGGCCGGATGCACGCCGGCGCCGAGGAGGCCGACGAACTCGTGCAGGCGGTGCACCGGGTGATGGCGTACGCCGACCGGGTGCGGCGGCTGCGGGTGCGGGCCAACGCCGACAACGCCGAAGACGCTTCGCGGGCCCGGCGGTTCGGCGCGCAGGGCATCGGGCTGTGCCGCACCGAGCACATGTTCCTGGGCGAGCGGCGGGAGTTGGTGGAACGGCTGGTGCTGGCCGACACCGACGCCGAGCGGGAGGAGGCGCTGGGCGCGCTGCTGCCGTTGCAGAAGGCCGACTTCGTGGAGCTGTTCGAGGCGATGGACGGACTGCCGGTCACCGTACGGCTGTTGGACCCGCCGCTGCACGAGTTCCTGCCCGACATCACGGAGTTGTCGGTGCGGGTCGCGCTCGCCGAGGCCCGCAAGGACGAGAACGAGAACGACCTGCGGCTGCTGCAGGCCGTGCACAAGCTGCACGAGCAGAACCCGATGCTGGGGCTGCGCGGGGTGCGGCTCGGCCTGGTCATCCCCGGGCTGTTCGCGATGCAGGTGCGCGCGATCGCCGAGGCCGCCGCGCACCGCCGCTCGGTCAAGGGCGATCCGCGCCCGGAGATCATGGTCCCGCTGGTCGGCACCGTGCAGGAGCTCGAACTCGTCCGCGAGGAGGCCGACGCGGTGATCGCCGAGGTGGAGGCGGCCACCGGCACGGACCTCAAGCTCTCCATCGGCACCATGATCGAGCTGCCGAGGGCAGCACTGACCGCCGGCCAGATCGCGGAGGCCGCCGAGTTCTTCTCCTTCGGCACCAACGACCTCACCCAGACGGTGTGGGGCTTCTCCCGTGACGACGTGGAGGCGTCGTTCTTCACCGCCTACCTGGAGAAGGGCATCTTCGGCGTCTCCCCGTTCGAGACGATCGACGTCGACGGGGTGGGCGCGCTGGTCCGCTCCGCCGCCGAGGCCGGCCGCGCGGTCCGCCCGGGCCTCAAGCTCGGCGTCTGCGGCGAGCACGGCGGCGACCCGGAGTCGGTGCACTTCTTCCACCGGGTCGGCCTCGACTACGTCTCCTGCTCGCCCTTCCGCATCCCGGTGGCCCGCCTCGAAGCGGGCCGGGCGGCGGCCCGTTGACCAACTGAACCGGGGCCGGGTCCGGCCCGCCGGCGGCGGCCCTTGCCCTGGGGCCCCAACCCTCACCGCCCGGCAACCCCGGACCCGGCCCCTCACCCCCGGGGGCGGCGCTTCGTGCGGAGGCGCCGCCCCCGGGCATGTCCGGGGGTTGGGACACCGCGCCGCTTCCCTTCTCCGTCATGTCCGGGCCGTCGAGCCCGCGCGAACAATACGATGGCGGAAGGAAGCGGGGTCGGATATACCTGCGTCAGTCGCGCAGCGGACCGGAACAGGGGGAAGGGTGATTGGGCGCCTCGGAAGGGAATCCCAGGTCGGTCGAGGACATTGACGCGGAAGCGCTGTCCCATGCCCTTTCTTCCGCACGGGTGATCGCCGACGAGGCTCTCTCCGCTGAACTGGTCCGCGCCTTGGAAAGAGTCGTCGGGCGAGCTGTTCAGCGACGCGCGGATACCGCCGCCGGCTCTGCTCGGCCCGACGGCAGGCCCTTGGTGTACGTGGGCCCGAACCTTCCGCCGGGCCTGCGCGATGAGCGGCTTCTGTGGTTCCACAGCACCAACGCCGGCGTGGACACGGTGCTCCGTGGCGGGCGGTGGCCGCACGGCGCCCTGCTCACCCGCACCGTCGGCGGGATGGGGGAACGCATCGGCCAGTACGTGCTGGCGTGGGTGCTGGCCGACTGCCAGGACGTTCCCGGCTACCTCGACCAGCACCGGAAGCGGGTGTGGCAGCGGCGGCCCACGCAACTGGCCGGCGGGCAGACAGCGGTGGTGTTCGGGGTGGGAGCGATCGGAACGGCCGTCAGCGGGGCGCTCCGGAACTGCGGCGTGCGGACCGTGGGCGTGGCGACCCGGCACCGCGCCGAAGCGGGATTCGACCGCGTGGTGACCGGCTCGCAGGTGCGTGAAGTCCTGCCGACGGCGCGGTGGGTGATCTCGACACTGCCCCTGACATCGGCAACCGAAGATTTCTTCGACGCCGGAATGTTCGCCTCCATGGCGGGCGCCACATTCATGAATGTGGGCAGGGGAGGAACCGTCGACATGACAGCTCTGGCCGCCGCTTTGGAAGACGGCGCCGTCGGCCGGGCCGTACTCGACGTACTCGCCGAGGAACCGGCCGGGCCCGATGCGGCGTGCTGGTCCCTGCCGCGCACGGTGATCACCTCGCATTCCGCGGGGATCACCGCCGAGTCGGACGTGGTGACTGATTTCGCCGCGTGCTGGGAAGCTCTGCAGCAGGGACGACTGCCGCGTCTCGCAGTGCGCACAGCCCGCGAGTACTGATCCGACGACAACAAGGGTTCTGGGGGCGGGACGTGCAGGGCGAGGACGGAACAGAGACCGACGGGCCGGGCCGGTTCGAGCGGCGGTGGTCGCTGACCTTCGGGGGCGAGGTGATCACCCGAGTCGCCTGGTCGCCGGACGGCGAGGTGCTCGCCGTGCCGACCCAGTCGGGAGTGGTACGCCTGGTCGGCCTCGACGGCCAGGTGACCAAGGAGACCAAGGTGTCTCCGAAGGCGTTATGGACGTCGGCGTGGTCCGCGGACGGCCGCAGGCTGGCGGTCGCCGGCCGCGACAACACCGTGCACGTCCTGGATGTGCGCTCCGGCACGGAAGCGCTCACCCTGAGCGGTCACACCGACGACGTACACGCGGTCGGTTGGGGAACGGACGACGCCTGGCTCTTCTCCGCCAGCTACGACGGAACCCTCCGGACCTGGAACGCCCGGACCGGGCAGATGCAGCGCACCATCGCCGCCCACGAAGGGCGGATCGAGGACGCCTACTGGAGCGGCGACGACGGCCTCGTCCACACGGGCGGACGTGACGGCAGGGTACGTTCCTGGAACCCGGACAGCGGTGCGATGGCCGCCGAGATCACCGCGCATCAGGGCTTCGTCATCCGCGTCCTCGGCAGTCCGACCGCGGCTTCGCTGTTCACCGCCGCCAGCGACGGAACCGTACGGGTGTGGGACCGACGGGATCTGCGGCTGCTGCACACGATCCAGGGCTTCAGCGGGGTACCGCACGATCTCTCGCTGTCCGACGACGGCAAGCTGCTGGCCGTGCAGGACGACGCGACGAACCTGTGGGTCTACCGGGCCGACACCTTCGAACTGCTGGAACTTCTCACGGACGTCGCCGACCACCACCACTGGTACGGAAGTTCCCGGTTCCACCCGAGCCTTCCGTATCTGGCCAGCACCGGCGAAGCCGACCGGGCCATCGGCCTGCGCTCCTACGACAGCGCGCTGGTGGAGGAGCTGACCACCGAGTCGGCGTCCTCGCGCTACGCGAACTGCCGCGTGGCGGTGCTGGGGAACACCGGCGTCGGCAAGACCGCGCTGAGCCGCGCCCTGTGCGGCAAGGAGTTCCAGGCCACCGAGTCCACCCATGGGACGCAGGTCTCCCTGATGGATCGCCACATCGGCCTGGACCAGCAGGGGACGGTCGTTCGCGAGGTGTTCCTGTGGGACTTCGCCGGGCAGTCGGTGTACCGCCTGATGCAGCAGTCCGAGGCGACCGACATCGCGATCGCGCTCCTGGTGCTCGACAACCGGAACGCCGTGGACCCCCTGAGCGAGATCCGCGAGTGGGAGACGCTGCTGAGGCTCGGTACGCCCCCGGGCGCCGCGGGTCCGAAGCGGGTCGTCGTCGTGGCGCGCACCGACCGCGGAAGCGTGGGCCTCCAGTCCCTCGCCGACGACTGGGAGAGGGAAGTCGAATCCCACGTCGGCACGTTGGAGACCAGCGCCCGCGAAGGCGTGAACATCGGCGAACTGCGGGAGCTGATCCTCGGCGCGATCGACTGGTCCGAGGTGCCGACGCTGACCTCCAACAGCCAGTTCCAGCAACTGCGCGCGTTCATCCTCCAGCAGACCTCGACCGGTCGGATCATGGAGCAGACCCGCACGCTGTTCCGCGAGTTCTGCCGGGCCTGCACGCGCAACGGCGTACCCGAGCCGGCGCTGACGGAGTTCCGGGCGCTGCTGTCGAACCTGGACGCCGAGGGGCTGGTCCACCGGCTCCGCTTCGGCGACCTCGTGCTGCTGAAGCCGACGCTGGTCGGTTCCTACGCGTCGATGCTGGTGATCGCCGCCCAGCGCGTACCCGAGGGCGACGGCACGCTGTCGGAGGACGATGTGCTGGCCGGCCGGGTGCCGCTGCTGGACAAGGACCGGGTGGCCGATCGCCGTCATGAGGAGGACATCGTCCACGCCGCCGTCCAGGAACTCCTCAACTCCGGCGCGGTGGTCCGGGACGCGGCCCACGGGCTGCTCCGCTTCCCCAGCGCGGTGCGCAGAACGCACGACGAGCTGGCCTGGGAGCGGCTGGCCGGACGGACCGGGTTCCGGGCCCGTGCGCTCGCGGACCACGTCCACGCGTCGCTGATCGCGGGCCTGGAGTACTCGGGCCTGTTCGACGAGTGCGCGCTGTGGTCACACGTCGCGCGGTTCCGGCGGGCATCGGGATCGGCCTCGTGGGTCCGGGTGCGTCCGAACACCGGCGGCATGGTGCAGGTGGACGTCCGGCACGACGCGGCGGCGACCACCACGGAGCGCGGACTGTTCGAGGAGCTGTGCCGCTCCCAGTTGAGCCGGGTGGCCGTGGGCGGCGCGGTGGACAGCGTCCAGACCGTCGTCTGCCCCTCCTGTACGACCGGCATCGGGCCGGAGCAGGTACGCCGACGCCGTGAGCGCGGCTTCGACTG
This sequence comes from Streptomyces sp. NPDC088194, assembly GCF_040702025.1. Lineage (NCBI taxonomy): Bacteria > Bacillati > Actinomycetota > Actinomycetes > Kitasatosporales > Streptomycetaceae > Streptomyces > Streptomyces sp. NPDC088194. The sequence continues at coordinate 109,649 of NZ_JBFBIV010000020.1, forward strand.
GATCACCTGCGGTGTCTGCGACACGCGGATCGACTTCACGCAGAAGCCGGTCTCGCCGGAACGGACCCCCGAGGTACGGGCCATCGAGACGTCGGCCTCGCGGACGCGGACGCAGATGCTGCGGTCGGCGGATGTGGCGCTGAAGGAGAAGCGCCGCCTGTACGACGTCTTCGTCTCCTACAGCCACGCCGATCAGGACGCGGCCGCCCACCTTTCGCAACGGCTGCGCGAGCACGGCATACGTCCGTGGCTCGACCTGTGGGAGACCTCTCCGGGCACCCCTTGGATCGTCGCGATCCAGGACCAGCTGGAGACGATGCCCTGTGCCGCGGTCCTGATCGGGCCCAGCGGCGTCGGCCCCTGGCAGCGCGATGAGGTCTGGTACGTGCTCCAGGAGTTCCTGGGACGACGGTGTCCGGTCATACCCGTGCTGCTGGCGGGCGCCGCTCAGCCCGAGGTACCCGTGCTGCTGAGGAACATGCAATGGGTCGACTTCAACCGGGAGCTGCCCGACCCGATGCACCTGCTGCTGTGGGGGATCACTGGTGTCCACCCTGACGAGAGGTCGGCATGAACGCATCGAGTGTCGTACTGGTGACCGCCTCCAGACTCCCGAACGGCATGGAGGACAGCGCCGGCCTGCTGGACGCCCTGCACGCGCAGGGTGTCGGCGCCGAACTGCGGCCGTGGACGGACCCGAACGTCGCATGGCAGCGGTTCGACCGGATACTGCTGCACGCCCCGTGGGACTACACGGAACACATCGACCGGTTCGACCAGTGGATCGACGCGGCCGGCAGCGGGCAACTGCTCAACTCCGCACGGCTGACCCGCTGGAACGCCGACAAGCGCTACCTGTGCGCACTCGCGGACCAGGGCATCCCCATCCCGCGCACCGTCACCGTCGCGCGGGGTGCGGACGCGCGGGTCGAGGAGCTGACGGACCGGCTGGGAACAGGCCGGCTGGTGGTGAAGTCCGTGATCGGCGCGGGCGGCCGGCGGACCTGGCTGATGAAGGACGCCCGCGCGGCGGTCGACTTCATGACCGGCGAGGCAGGCTCGGCTCAAGGAGCACTGCTGGTCCAGGCGTACGAACCCGCCGTCGAGTCCGAGGGGGAGTACTCGGCCGTTCACTTCGGCGGTGAGTTGAGCCACGTGGTGCGCAAGATCCCGGCCCGCGGGGAGTTCCGGGTACAGGACCACTACGGGGGTCAGGTGCAGGCCGTCTCGACGGAAGCGTGGATGGCGGACTTCTCGGCCCAGCTCATGGCGTCGCTCCCCGAACCGGCGGCCTACGCACGGATCGACTTCGTCATCGGCCAGGAGGGAACACCGCTGCTGATGGAGGCGGAGCTGATCGAGCCGGACCTGTTCCTGCGCTACGGCAAGGACGCCTACACGCGATTCGCCCGCTTCCTGGCCTCCTGATGGACTGGCGTCGATGGGCGACCTCCCTGTCCATCGCCAGAGGAGGGTTCGCCGTCACCGTGGTGACCGCCTGCGTCACCGGGTTCATCGGTCTACGGGAACAGCTGGCGACCCAGCCGGGCTCCCGCCATGACACGCTCGAAGTCGTCTACTGCGTCATCCAGTTGTTCGCCCTGAGCTCGGACGGTGTCAGCCAGGGCGGGCATCTCCCGTGGGCCTTGCAGGTCGCGCGGTTCGTCGCACCGGCCGCCACCGCGTACGCGTTCTTCGAGGCCGGGCGGCAGTTGTTCGCCGCGGAGATCCGCCAGCGCCGCGTACGGCGCAAGCGCGGACATGTCATCGTGTGCGGGGACAGCCTGGCGGCGAAGGTCCTCACCCGGACCCTGGTATCCGCCGGTGACGATGTCGTCGCGCTCGCGGACGATCCCGAGCGCGGCGCGACCAGGGTGTCAGGTGACCCTCGTTCCACGGCGACGTTCAAGGTGGCGGGAGTGAGCGGCGCGGCGGCCGTCTACATATGCGGCGACGACAGCGCCCACAACCTGGCCGTCGCCCTGGCCGCGGCCAACGGCGCCGCCTCCGACCAGTTGCGCATCTACGCCGAAATGGATGACGTGGAGCTGTGCCACGCGCTGCGGGCCCGCTGGTGGAGCGGCCGGGGATCGCAGCGTGTACGCCTCGACTTCTTCAACCGGGACGAGCTCGCCGCCAGGGCCCTGGCCCGCGAGGAGGAACGCGCGCTCACCGCCGAGGACGCGTACGAACTGATCGTCGTCGGTACCGGAGGCTTCGCCCGGGCCCTGGTGATCGAGTCGGCGCGCCGCAGGTGGCCCCCGATACTGCCTGACGGACGCCGTCCGGGGATCACTCTGGTCGGGGAGGGAGCCGACCGGATCGTCGGGGAGATGACCGGACGATTTCCCTTCCTGCGTTCGGCGTGCGAGCTGCGGGCTTCCCAGGACGCGCCGCCCGTCGCGGCGCGGGCGGCTGTCGGTCGGGCGGCGCACGTGCGTGTCTACCTGTGCCAGGACGACCCGCGGGAAGCCCTGCGACTGGCCCTGGCGGACACCGCCTTGTGGCAGACCCGCCCCGACAGCGTGGTGGTGTGCTTCGACGATCTCGTCGGTTACGGCGCGGCTTTCGACTACGGAGAGGAAACGGCCATGGCACTGGACGGTATGGACGGGCGACTGAGGCTGTGGGGCACCACGAACGCCGCCTTCAGCCTCGGTTCCATGGACGAGGACCTCACGGAGATGATCGCGCGCTCGGTTCACGAGCGGTACCTGGCCCGGCGGAAGGCGGAGCGTGCCGCCGGGGTGGAGGTCACGGGCACCCTGTCCTCCTGGGAGGACCTTCCCGAGAACCTCCGCGAGGCCAATCGCTACCAGGTGCGGGACTTCGGCGCGAAGCTCTCGGCCATGGGGTGCACCGTGGTTCTCCGCAACGACGCGTCCGCGCCGTTCGCCTTCGCGGCCGAGGAGGTCGAGGCCCTGGCCGAGCACGAGCACGAGCGGTGGAGCGCCGAACGCCGGGCCGCGGGCTGGTCGTACGGGCCGGTGCGCGACGACGACGGCCGCATCCATCCCGACCTGGTGCCATGGGAATCCCTCGCGGAGCCCGACCGGGAGAAGGACCGCGAAGCCGTCCGCGGCATCGCCCTCGTTCTGGCCGACGCCGGGTTCGACGTCGTACGGCTGCGGCCCCCGCAGAGCGGGACGAGCGAATCCGTGGTGACCGCCGGCATGTGAGGGCGGGCCGGCGAAACCTGCCGGCCGTGGCCCTCGCCGCACCCGGTCCGCGAGAAGGGCACCACCGCGTGAGGGCGTCGTTATCTTCGGACGGGGGTGGGGGCGAGTGGGTGTTCGGGGTGGCTCGGGGGTGGCGGGGAGGGCTGGTCGGCACGGGGGTTGGGGTCGGTGGGGGCGGGGTGGGCGCGACGCGCCCGAGCGGGCCGAACGGTGACCGGTACAGGCAAGAGTTACCGAGATGTCCGGATTCCGTAACGCGAGGCGATCATGCGTCACAACGGGTGGCGAAGCGGTCACAGTGAGGTTGCCCGGCGGGTCGCCGGGTATCCGCACCACTCGTCCCGGTCCCGTACCGGACCCGCACGAAGGGGGACACATGTCCCGTATCGCCACCCGTATGACCGCCGCCGCGATCGGCGCCGGCGCGCTGCTGGCCGCCGCGGCGCTGCCGGCCGTCGCCGCCGACGGCCGGCAGCACCTGCCGGCCCACCACCCGCAGCGCTCCGCGGTGGTCCTGGGAGCGGTCCACCACGACAGCGCAGGGCGCGACACCCACTCGGCCAGGGCGCTGGACACGGAGTGGGTCACGGTCGCCAACACCGGCCGCAACGCGGTCAACCTGAACGGATGGACGCTGTCCGCGAGCGACCACCACGTCTACCGGTTCAGCCACCTCACCCTGGCCGGCCACAAGTCCGTACGGGTGCACACCGGCGCGGGCCGGAACACCACGCGCGACGTCTACCAGAACAGCCGCACCCTGCTGTGGGCCCACGCCACCGAGACCGCGACCCTGCGCGACAGCCGCGGGCACCTGGTCGCCAGCAAGTCGTGGGGCAAGCGCGACGAGCACCGCGGCGGGCGGGCCGGAGACCACCGCGCGGGTGACCACCGCAACGGGGACCACCGCACCGGGGACCACCGCACCGGTGACCACCGCGCCGACAATCACCGCACCGGCGACCACCGCAACGACCACCGCTGAGCCGCGGGCCCACCGCTGAGCCGTAGTACGCCGTGCCGCCCCGTCGCCCGCACCAGGGCGGCGGGGCGGCCGTACGCCCAGGCCCCAGGGGGCCGGTGCTCGTTCACACCGCCAGCGGCCGGCGGCTGCGCTCCTCCTCCGCGAGGACCAACGCGTGCAGCCGGTCCAGCCGTTCGCGGGTGGTCGCGTCGGTCGGGACGTACGTGGTCAGCCGCGACCCCTGCCGCGGGCCGAGCCACAGGTGGGTGAAGTCGAAGGCGAGCAGGCCGACATCGCGGTTGAGGTAGCGCTTGACGTGGCTGTCGGGCTGGACCAGCACCTCGTGCCGCTCCCACAGCGCGCAGAACTCCGGCGACCCCTGCTGGAGCCGTTTGAGCAGGGCCTTCCAGGCCGGTTCGGCGAGGTGCTGGGCCATGGACGCGCGGAACTTCGCGGCCATCAGCCGGATGTTCTCCGCGCGGTCCAGCATCCCTTCGCGCCACACCGGGTCGGTGAAGGCCAGCCACATGAGGTTGCGGTCCTCGGGCGGCATCCGGTCGAGGTCGCCGACCAGCCGCCCGTAGGTGCGGTTGTGGGCGATGATGTCGTAGCGGCTGTTGAAGACCGCGGCGGGCAGCGGTTCGAGCTGGACGAGCATGGCGCGCACGGTGGCGGACATGCCCGGGCAGTCCAGGTCCGGATGCGGGTCGGCGGCCCCGGCGAGCGTGAACAGGTGGCTCCGCTCCATCCGGTCCAGCATCAGCGCGCGGGCGATCGCGTCGGCGACCTGCCCGGACACCTGGATGTCCCGGGCCTGCTCCAGCCACGTGTACCAGGTCACCCCGACCGCGGCGAGCTGCGCGACCTCCTCGCGGCGCAGCCCGGGCGTGCGCCGGCGGCGGCCGGGCGGCAGGCCGACCTGCTCCGGCGAGATCCGCTCCCGGCGGCTGCGCAGGAACGACGCGAGTTCGTGCCGGCGGCTCTCGGCGGCCACCCCGGCGTCCACCGCCTCGACCCGGTCCACGGCTTTGCGGCCGGAAACCGTACGGCCTGCGGCCATGCGGTCGGAGGCCACGCGGGCGGAAACCGTACGGGCGGCGCCTGGCGCGGTCGGTGTCATGCTCCCAGCGTGCCGCACTCCGCAGACCGTTGCCAGGTGGTGCTCATACCTGGATAAACGCTCTCTGGTACCCCCCTGAGCAGAGGTCCATCGTTGGCCGGGTGACCGAACGCATGGAACACACCCTGACATCCCGGGCCCAGGTGCTACCCCGGGTCACCCACCTCGGCACCGGCCGGCACACCGGCAACGGCAACAGCACCGGCACGGGCACCACCCCCGCCCCCTCCCCCGGCCTGAGCGCCCTCGGACTGCTGACCGTCCTGCTGGGCGCCGCCCTCCCGATGGTCGACTTCTTCATCGTCAACGTCGCCTTGCCCACCATCGACCGCGACCTCAACGCCGGCTCCGCGGTGCTGGAGATGGTGATCGCCGGCTACGGCGTCGCGTACGCCGTGCTGCTCGTGCTCGGCGGCCGGCTCGGCGACATGTTCGGCCGCCGCAACCTCTTCCTGTGGGGCCTGGCGCTGTTCGCGCTGACCTCGCTGGCCTGCGGACTCGCGCCCAACGCGTGGAGCCTGGTCGGCGCGCGGGTCGCGCAGGGCGCCGCGTCGGCGCTGCTGCTGCCGCAGGCGCTGGCCACCATCCAGTCCGCGACCTCCGGCAGCAGCCGCGCCAAGGCGCTGAGTTACTACGGCGCGACCGCGGGCATAGCCAGCGTGGTCGGGCAGGTGCTCGGCGGTGTGCTGGTCTCCGCGGACATCGCGGGCAGCGGCTGGCGGGCGATCTTCCTGGTGAACGTGCCGGTCGCCGCGGTCGCGTTCGTCCTGGCGCTGCGCACGGTGCCGGAGACCAGGTCGCAGCACCCGGCGCGGATCGACCGGGCCGGCACCGGGCTGCTCGCGGTGACGCTGGTCGCGCTGCTGCTGCCGCTCACCGAGGGCCGTGCGGCGGGCTGGCCGGTGTGGGCGTGGGCGCTGCTGGCGCTGTCGCCGTTCACCGCGGCCGCGTTCGTGGCGGTGGAGACGCGCGGCGAGCGCGCCGGCGGCAACCCGCTGCTGCCGCCGTCGCTGGTCCGTATCCACAGCGTGCGCAGCGGGCTGATGCTGATCGTGCCGTTCTGCCTGGGCTTCGGCGGCTTCATGTTCGTGGTGGCGGTGGCGATGCAGGACGGGCTGAGGTTCAGCGCGCTGCTGGCGGGCGCGGCGCTGGCCCCGCTGTGCGCGGCGTTCTTCGCCGCCTCGCTGCTCGGGCCGCGGATGGTCGCGCGGTGGGGACGGCTCACGGTGACCGCAGGGTCGCTGACCCAGGCCGCGGGCCTGCTGATCCTGGCCGCCACCTTCCTCTGGGGCTGGCCGCACCTGGGGGTGTGGGCGCTGGCACCGGGCATGGCGGTGACCGGGTTCGGGCAGGGCCTGGTGCTGCCGGTGGTGTTCCGGATCGTGCTGAGCGAGGTGCCCGCGGCGCAGGCCGGGGTCGGCAGCGGTGCGATGGCCACCACCCAGCAGTCGGCGCTGGCGCTGGGCGTCGCGACGCTCGGCACCCTGTTCCTGAGCCTGTCGACGTCGATCGGCGTGCGGGACGCGCTGGTGTGGACGCTGCTCGCGCAGCTCGTGGCGGTGGCGGCGACGGTCGCGCTGAGCCTGCGGCTGCCGCGCAGGGTGGTGTGAGCGGAGGGCTTCCCGCCAGTCCTGCCAGTCCCGCCAGTCCCACCCCTCCCGCGGTCCCGCGGTCCCACGCCGGGGCGGGGGCGGGCCGGGGGCGGGGCCGGTGCGGACCTCGAAACGGGGGACACGCCAGGCACCCGGCGACGAGGCGAACGCACGGAAGATCCGCTCCCCGCGTGCGACGGTGAGGGAATGCCCGACGCCGACCCGCCCCCGTAGCGGCGCTCCCCCGCCGCACCCCGCGTGACACCGGGCACCCCCGCCCGTACGCCCTGTGCCGTCCCACCCCGCCCCGCCCCACCCCACCCGTCCTCACGAGGAGATCCCGATGCGCACCCACACCCTCGGCGCCACCGGCCCCACCGTCTCGGCCATCGGCCTGGGCTGCATGGGCATGTCCGCGGTCTACGGCCCGACCGACGACGCCGAGTCCACCGCCACCATCCACGCCGCCCTCGACGCGGGCGTCTCCCTGCTCGACACCGGCGACTTCTACGCCATGGGGCTCAACGAGCTGCTGATCCGCGACGCCCTGCGCGCCCGCCCCGGCAGCCGCGAACAGGCCGCGATCAGCGTCAAGTTCGGCGCGCTGCGGGACGCCGGCGGCGGCTGGGGCGGATACGACGGCCGGCCCGCCGCGGTGAAGAACTTCCTCGCGTACTCCCTCAACCGGCTCGGCACCGACCACGTGGATGTCTACCGGATCGCCCGGGTCGACCCGGACGTGCCGATCGAGGAGACCGTCGGCGCGATCGCCGAGGAGGTCCAGGCCGGGCGGGTGCGGCACATCGGGCTGTCCGAGGTCGGCGCGGACACCCTGCGCCGAGCCGCGGCCACCGCGCCGATCTGCGACCTCCAGATCGAGTACAGCCTCTTCTCACGGGGCATCGAGGAGGCCGTCCTGCCCGCCGCCCGCGAACTGGGCATCGGCATCACGGCGTACGGGGTGCTCTCCCGCGGCCTGCTCAGCGGCCACTGGACCAAGGAGCGCGGCATCGACCCGACCGACTTCCGCAACCGCTACCCGCGCTTCTCCGGCGACCGCCTCGACCGCAACCTCGCCCTGGTCGAGGCCCTGCGCGAGGTCGCCGACGGCAAGGGCGTCACCGTCGCGCAGGCCGCCATCGCCTGGGTGCTCTCGCGCGGCGACGACATCGTCCCCCTGATCGGCGCCCGCCGCCGCGACCGCCTCGCCGAGTCCCTGGGCGCCCTCGACGTCTCCCTCGACGCCACCGAACTGGCCGCGATCGAGGCCGCGATCCCGCCCGGAGCCGCCTCCGGCACCCGGTACGACGAAGCCCAGATGCAGCACCTCGACAGCGAGCGCTGACCCCCGGCCCCGGCCCACGGACACGTGCGGGCGCGGGTGCGGGTGCTCAGCCGGCCGTGGGCGCGTTCGGCGGGGCCGGGGGGTGGGCGGGCTCGGCGTGGGCGGACAGGACCGCGCGCTCCTGTGCCGGGGTGAAGGTGTACTCCAGCGGGGGCTCGCCGCGTTGCCGGTCCCAGGCGAGGACGTCCGCGGCGGTGGTGGCCAGCGGGGTGGCGGGCAGGCCGGCGGCGCGGGCGCGGGAGGGGTCGCGTTGCTGGGTCGGCCAGTTGGGGCGGATCAGCGGGAACATCGCGGGGAGGGGTGCGGTGGAGGGCGGCACGGGGACGAGTTCGACCTCGGTGCCTGCGACGCGGGCGCAGGTGTGGATGAGGCCGCCGAGGGTGGTCGGCTCGGCGGGGCCGACCGCGTGGAAGGCGCCGGGGCGGTCGTCGGCGATCAGCCGGACCACCAGCCGGGCGAGGTCGCGGGAGTCGACCACCTGCACCGGTTGGCGCGGGTCGCCCGGCACGGCGACCCGGCCGCCGCGGGCGGCCCGCCGCACCCAGTAGGTGAACGCGCTGGACCGGTCGTAGGGGCCGGCCACCTTCCCGGGCCGCACGATCGTGGCCCGGGCGCCGTACCGCGCGGTGACGTCGTCCTCGCAGGCGACCTTCAGCGGGCCGTACGTCTCCTCGCTCAGCTCCTCGGTGTCGCGGACCGCGGGGCGGCGCGGGGTGTCCTCGTCGGAGCCGGGCGCGATGCCCTCGCGCCGGTACACCGCGTGGCTGGAGATGAACAGGTACCGCCCGACCCGGTCGCCGAGCACGTCCATCGCCTGACCGACATGCCGCGGCAGATACCCGCTGACGTCGGCCACGGCGTCCCAGCCGCCCTGCCCCAGCGCCGCGTAGTCCCCGCTGTCCCGGTCCCCGAGCAGCCGGGGCACGCCCGGGAACAGCTCCGCCCCGGTCCGGCCCCGGCCGAAGAGGGTCACGTCGGCCCCGGACTCCAGGGCGGCGTCGACGATGGCGCGGCCCACGAACGAGGTGCCGCCGAGTACGAGTACGCGCATGGTGGCCGACCCTACGCCGGTCCGGCCGGCCGCCGCGCGACCGTGACGATCTCCCGGCTGGCGGCGTCCAGCGCTCCGCCGACCCAGTCGCCGTACTGCGCCTCGATCTCGTAACCGGCCTCGGCCAGCAGGGAGTTGAGGGCGGCCGGATCGAGGAAGCGCAGTTCGGCCCGGTCCACCCGCAGCACCGTGCCGTCGGGCGCGGCGGTGGTGCCGTGGAAGGCGACGACGCCGCCCGCCACGGAGTCCACCTGGTGCCAGACCCGCAGGGGCCGGCCGCCCGGGCCGGTGACGTCGGCGGCGTTCGCCGGGTTCCACTCCTCCCAGGCCCGCGCCTGCGGGTGCCGGGTCTCGAAGGCGAACCGCCCGCCGGGGCGCAGCGCGGCGCGGACCGCCGCGAGCGAGGCGCGGATCTCCTCGTCGGCCACCAGGAACTGGAAGGCGTGCCCGGTCATCACCGCGAGGTCGAACTCCCCGTCCCAGGCTGCCGCGCCGGTCGCGGCCGCCTCGACCCACTCGACGTCCGTACGGCGCCGCGCCCGGGCCAGCGCGTCAGGGTCCGGGTCCAGCCCGACCAGCCGCCCCCGGTGCCCGTCGGCCCGCGTCCGGTGCAGCATCGCTCCCGTACCGCAGCCGACGTCCAGCACGGAACCCGCCGCCGCCAGCAGCCCGGCGTAGAAGCGGTCACCCGGGTAGAGGTCGGGGTCCCACGGGTTGAGCAGGTCGTAGAGCGCGGCGGCGTCTACGTACGGGTGCGGGTCGGTGTACGGGTCCGGGTCGGAAGGCACGGCGCCAGTGTTCCGCGGTGCCAACGGACGGCCAACCGATTATCCGGTCGGCCGATGATCCGCCCACAGCCCGCAGCCCGTCGGCCACACCCCGCCAAGCCGCCAGTCGCCGCCCGCGCCGCCCGCCGGCCACGGCCCGCCGCGCCGCGCTCAGCCGGACCCGCCGGGGCGCTCCCCCGCCGCACACTCCCCGCAGGTCCCGACGATCTCCATCGTGTGCGCGACATCCACGAACCCGTGGGTGGCCGCGATCGACTCGGCCCACTTCTCGACGGCCGGCCCCTCGACCTCCACCGCCTTGCCGCAGCCGCGGCAGACCAGGTGATGGTGGTGCCCGCCACCGGAGCAGCGGCGGTAGACCGACTCGCCGTCGCCCGTACGCAGCACATCGACCTCGCCGGCGTCGGCGAGGGACTGGAGGGTGCGGTAGACCGTGGTCAGGCCCACCGAGTCGCCGCGGTGCTTGAGCAGGTCGTGCAGGTCCTGCGCGCTGCGGAACTCGTCGACCTCGTCGAGGGCCGCCGCGACCGCGGCGCGCTGTCGGGTGGAGCGGCCGCGCACCGGCTGCTTGGTGCTGTCCACCGATTGCCTCCTTCTCGGTCTTCCCGGGCTTCCCGGTCTTCTCGATCACCCCCGGATACGTCTCGCGCACCCGTCCGGGCGGCCCATTGTGCCAGCCCGGGCCCGATCACCACGGTCCGGATAAGTGGAAACCATTGTCAATTATTGCTCACTCTCCGCCGAACCGGACCGCGCCGGGCGGCGGCGGGCGGGAACGGATTTGATATGGGCCCCACACCCGCCGGTAATCTGGGACGACTGAACCCCCCGTCGCACTGAAGAGAGCACCGTGGCCGCCGACAAGATCGACACCATCGTCAGCCTGAGCAAGCGCCGTGGCTTCGTTTTCCCGAGCAGTGAGATCTACGGCGGTTCCAAGGCCGCCTGGGACTACGGACCGCTGGGCGTCGAGCTCAAGGAGAACATCAAGCGCCAGTGGTGGCGCTCCATGGTGATTTCGCGTGACGACGTGGTGGGACTCGACTCGTCGGTGATCCTCGCACCCGACGTGTGGGTCGCCTCCGGCCACGTGGCCACCTTCTCCGACCCGCTCACCGAGTGCACCTCCTGCCACAAGCGCTACCGCGCCGACCACCTGGAGGAGGCGTACGAGGCGAAGCACGGCAAGCTCCCCGCGAACGGCCTGGCCGACATCAACTGCCCGCACTGCGGCACCAAGGGCTCCTTCACCGAGCCCAAGCAGTTCTCCGGCATGCTCCAGACCCACCTCGGCCCGACCCAGGACGCCGGCTCGGTGGCGTACCTGCGGCCCGAGACCGCGCAGGGCATCTTCGTGAACTTCGCCCAGGTGCAGACCACCGCCCGGCGCAAGCCGCCGTTCGGCATCGCCCAGATGGGCAAGTCGTTCCGCAACGAGATCACGCCCGGCAACTTCATCTTCCGCACCCGCGAGTTCGAGCAGATGGAGATGGAGTTCTTCGTCAAGCCGGGCGAGGACGAGAAGTGGCACGAGTACTGGATGGAGGAGCGGTGGAACTGGTACACCGGCCTCGGCCTGCGTGAGGAGAACATGCGCTGGCTGGAGCACCCGAAGGAAAAGCGCTCCCACTACTCGACCCGGACCGTCGACATCGAGTACCGCTTCCAGTTCGGCGGCCAGGAGTTCAGCGAGCTCGAGGGCATCGCCAACCGCACCGACTACGACCTGTCCTCGCACGCGAAGGCGTCCGGCCAGGACCTGTCGTACTTCGACCAGGAGGCCGGCGAGCGCTGGTTCCCGTACGTGATCGAGCCCGCGGCCGGTGTCAACCGCGGGATGCTCGCGTTCATGCTCGACGCCTACAACGAGGACGAGGCGCCCAACGCCAAGGGCGTCATGGAGAAGCGGACCGTCATGCGGCTCGACCCGCGGCTGGCGCCCGTCAAGGTCGCGGTGCTGCCGCTCTCCCGCAACCCGCAGCTCTCCCCGAAGGCGAAGGGCCTGGCCACCGCGCTGCGCAAGAACTGGAACATCGAGTTCGACGACGCGGGCGCGATCGGCCGCCGCTACCGCCGGCAGGACGAGATCGGCACGCCGTTCTGCGTCACCGTCGACTTCGACACCCTCGACGACAACGCCGTCACGGTGCGCGAGCGCGACACGATGAAGCAGGAGCGGGTCTCCCTGGACCAGGTCGAGGCGTACCTCGGCAGCCGCCTGCTCGGCTGCTGACAGCTGCTGACAGCTGCGCCGGGCTTCCACCGCCCCGGGGTGCCCTTCAGGGGTAACGGTTCCCTCCCCCGGGGCGGCGGACACCGCAACGGATGACCCGCGTCACCAGGGGCGCGGGGAACCGCGCGGCAAGCCACGGCCGGCCGGTGGTCCGAAAACCTCACCGCGGGGCTGGGCCTGCGGGCCCCAGCCCCGCCGTCGTGGTTGCTCGCGCGGTTCCCCGCGCTTCTTGGGGGCGCGACCCTTACAGATAGGAAGAGCACACCTCTGAAAACCAG